>NZ_JAPCIZ010000006.1:27565-114563 GCF_027707725.1 Aeromonas sp. QDB25
GTACAACCCGGCGACCGGGCTGGTGAGCTACAGCTACACCCTGAACGACAACGGGGCGCACCCGACGGCGGACGGCAACAACAGCCTGTTCGAAGACTTCGCGGTGAGCCTGGTGGACAGCGACGGGGATTCGGCCTCGAACACCCTGAGCGTGCAGATTGTCGATGACGTGCCGACGGCGGTGAGCGACGTCAACCTGACGGTGGCGAGCGAGAACAACCTGGTCCTCAATGGCAACGTCATCACCAACGACGTGCAGGGGGCGGATGGCGCGGCGGTGACCGCGGGCACCCTGAGCGGGACCTACGGCAGCCTGGTGCTCAATGCCAACGGCACCTACACCTACACCCTCAACCCGAGCGACGGTGACTTCAAGGCGCTGACCGGGGGCGGGGTGGGCAGTGAAGTGTTCACCTACACCCTGACGGATGCGGACGGAGACGTGAGCACGGCGACCCTGACCCTGACCATCAAGAACGACGATGACGGGGTGACCATCACCAACCTGACGCCCAAGGGCGAGGGCGGGGATGCGAAGGTGTACGAAGACGACCTGCTGGCGACCCGCGGCGAGAACGAATCGGCGGGGTCGGACAGCAGCAAGGAGTCGACCACGGTGACGGGGGACTTTACCATCAGCGCGCCGGACGGGGTGAAGACCCTGAGCGTGGGTGGTATCAACATCGTGGTGAACGGGGTGGTGGCGGGCTTCCCGCTGAGCGGGGTGACCACGCCGCTGGGCAACACCCTGACCATCACCGGGTACAACCCGGCGACCGGGCTGGTGAGCTACAGCTACACCCTGAACGACAACGGGGCGCACCCGACGGCGGACGGCAACAACAGCCTGTTCGAAGACTTCGCGGTGAGCCTAGTGGACAGCGACGGTGACTCGGCCTCGAACACCCTGAGCGTGCAGATTGTCGATGACGTGCCGACGGCCAACGATGATGCTGACAGTGCCACTGAAGGTGTGTTCACTCCGGTGACGGGTAATGTCATTACCGGGGCGGGGACCATCGGCGGCACAGCCGGTGCCGGGGTGGACGTCATGGGGGCGGATGGTGCGGCAATCAGCCAGGTCGTGAGCTCGAACGGCAATTCAGACAGTAATCCTGCCGGTGGATTCACTGTGACCGGGCTGTATGGGACGCTGACCATGGGGCTGGATGGCGAATACAGTTATACGCTCACGGCGGCATCGGTTCCCGTGGGGGCCTCGGAGGTATTTACCTACACGCTCAAAGATGGCGATGGTGATACGGATCCGGCAACTCTGACCATCAATATTGCTCAGGATACCCGTGTCCCTGTATTGACCATCGGCAATGCGACGGTTGATGAGGAGGGACTGCCTGAGGGGACGGCTGCCAGTGGTAATTCGGAGATATTCAATGGCAGCTTCACCATCAACACCCAGGGGGAAAATCTGACTACCTTGACCATCGGTGGGCAGACTTACAACTTGACCAGTGGCGGCAGTCAGACCTTGATCAACAATACGGAAGGAATGCTGACGGTAACCGGTGTCAGCGGACCCACGGCCGGTGTCTACACGGTGAACTATACCTACACGCTCAAAGACAATGTGCTGACTCACAACGTTCAAGGCAACAGTGATACAGCGAATGGTCCGAGTTTCGTCGTGTCGGCTACGGATGCCAGTGGCGACAGTGGCACGGGTAACCTGCAGGTTGTGATCAGCGATGATGCCCCCATTGCCAATGCTGTTACCAATGCAGGCCAGGCGACTCAGGTGCAGAACACGAATCTGATGTTGATCCTCGATATCTCCGGCAGTATGGGTGATCCATCGGGCTATCAAGGCATGACTCGGATGCAGGTGATGCAAAAGTCCGCTTTGGAGCTGCTGGACAAATACAGCGCCTACGGCAGCGTCATGGTCAATATCGTGACCTTCGCCACTTCAGCCGCCAATCCGACCGGGGTGTGGGTCTCGATCGATGTAGCCAAGGCCATCATCCTTGGCCTTACCCCCACGAACTTGACCAACTACGATGATGCACTGAACGAGGCAATCAAAGCCTTTGGCGATACAGGTAAACTCGCTAATGCGCAAAATGTCTCTTACTTCATGTCGGATGGTCTGCCAAATGCCAACTCGTTGAGCGGTACCCCCGCCACAGTTCCTGATGGCAACAACTCGCTTGGCGGGGGAAACGGGATCGATGGTGACGGCACGACACTGAGCGGTGAAACCAAGGACTGGGCCGATTTCCTGACGGCGAACAACATCAATTCATACGCGCTCGGGATGGGCTCGGGAGCAACCCAGTCTGCACTGGATCCCATCGCCTACAACGGGGTCAGTGGTGCCAGTCCGGCGAATACCACCGCAGTGGTGGTGACTGACTTCAGTCAACTGACCGCGACCCTTTTGAGCACTGTGGTAGCTCCGCCCCTGGCAGGACAACTGATCAACGGGGTAGCAGCGAGTGCCGGGGCCGACGGTGGCTGGCTCAATGCCATTACCGTGGGTGGGGTGACTTATACCTACAACCAGAAGACGGACTCCGCTGGCGTCTCGGGAGGGACATCAGCCGGGACCTTCAATACAACGACCAATGAATGGACCATTACACTTGCAGGCGGCATCCTCAAGGTGGATATGGACAACGGCGCCTACACCTATACTCCGCCGACATCCATTCCGGTTGGGGGGATAAACCAGGTCGTGGGTTACAGTGTGATAGACAATGATGGGGATACTGCGTCCAGCACCTTGTCCATCGTTATCAACCCGGCGGTCGGTCCTACCGTGGTTCGTGATGACTTTATCATCACCAACCAGGACCCGGCGACCATTCCGGATTGGGCTCTGCTTGCCAATGACACCGGGCCTCTGGCTGCGACCCAGATGATCACGGGCGTCTCGGGAGCTGTGGGAGGGACCGTCACAGACAATGCAGGCTCGGTAACATTTGATGATACCTCCGGCAATGCGACTCCCAACTCTTACGAGGGTTCGTTCAACTACACCAATAGCACGACCACAGATACGGCCAAGGTGTATGTGGATGTGCAGAGCGGTTTGACACTTACCGGGAGCTATCTCGACGAGATCCTTATTGGGGGATCTGGAAACGATACGCTCAACGGCAATGCCGGGAACGACATCCTGCTTGGAGGACTCGGTAACGACACCTTGAATGGTGGTGAGGGCAATGATCTCCTGATCGGTGGCGCTGGCAACGATACCCTGAACGGCGGCAACGGCAATGATACGGCCAGTTACTTCGACAGCGCTGCTGGGGTCACGGTCACAGTCAATGGTGCCAGTCAGAATACCGGAGGGGCAGGGACAGACAGCCTGAGCAACATGGAAAATCTGGTAGGGTCCATGTTCAACGACAGCCTGACCGGCGATGGTAATGCCAATGTCCTGAGCGGACTGGCAGGTAACGACATCTTGAGTGGTGGTGGTGGCGACGACCTGCTGATTGGGGGTACCGGCAGTGATACCCTGACTGGTGGGGCTGGCAAGGATACCTTCAAATGGATGGCAGGTGATGCAGGAGGCACGGATACCATCAAAGACTTCACCACGGGGGCCAATGGAGATGTTCTGGACCTGAGTGAACTGCTCAGTGGTGAGCATGCCGATGCGAGCACACTGGATCACTATCTTACCTTTGCTCCTGGTCCGGGCAGTGGCAAGTCGACTCTGACCATTGATCTGGATGGAGCGGGAAGTGGCACCACGACTCATACCATCCTCTTTGACAATGTGGATCTGACGGCTGGCAAATCCAATCTGCAGATCATTCAGGATCTGCTGGATCAGGGCAACCTCAAGGTCGATCCGTAAGCAGGGTATGGGGGCCGGGTGTGCCCGGCCCCTGTTATTTGATGGAGTGGGCAGATAAGATAGCTGCAGTATCAGGAGAGGGTCACCATGCAGTCATTCAACTGGGTCGACATCGACGGCATTCGCTACAGCTGGAACGGGCAGGACAATATCGTCTGCACCGGTCGCTTTGGCTATCAGGCCACGATGACGGGTGACACGCTCAACGGTCTGGAGCTGGAGAGCGAAGATGGTGAGGTGGCGGGGTTGCTCAATGTGGACTTTGCCGCCTCTCGTATCAGCTTCACGCCAGCAGAGGATGCGCCCCTGCCCCACATGATGGTGCTGGTCGGCCATGAGTGGGGGCAGCAGGAGTATTCGTTGCAAAGTCTGAGCGATACCTCCTTGCAGGGGCTGCTCAGCCACGGTGAGGAGCTTGACTGGGGGGCGCTGGCCGTTGTGACGACGTCCGAGCCGAATCTGCCATCACAAGGTCATGTTCTGTCGTGGGATTCGTTCCACTTTGAGGATGAATCGCTGTTTGGCAGCCCGGCGCCTGCTCCCGTGATGACAAGCCATGGCAATTCAGGAGGAGGGGAGATCAGCATCAATATCGACATGACCAATCAGGTGCTGGACCAGATCCCGCCGACACACGATATATGAATCCCAATCGACGACATGCATAATGACCTCCATCTAAATGATGGAGGTTTTTTATGTGGCGTCCCCTTCTTACCCTGTCCGCGCTGGTTGTCAGTGCACCGTTGCTTGCCATCGAGGTTCCTCAGGCCCCTCATCTGGTCGTCAGTGGCTATGCGGAGCAGAAGGCTGAACCAGACATGCTGACGCTCAATGTCGCCGTCACGGCACTGGAGAAGCAGGGCATCAAGGCCAAACAGCAGGTAGATACCAAGGTAGCAGCCTTCTTTGGCCAGCTGGAGAGCCTGGGCATCAAGCGCAGCGACGTCGAGGCGGGCAATCTGGTGATCTCCCCCGAGTACCAGTATCCCCAGAACAAGCAGCCTGAAATGGTGGGTTACCGTGCCCAGCGCCAACTGGCCGTCAAACTCTATCAACTGGACAAACTCAGCCAGTTGATGGATACCGCCCTCAAGGCGGGTCTGGAGTCCGTGACCCAGATAGAGTACGGCCTGAAGTCACCACAGGTCATCAAGGAGCAGGCCCGGCTTGGTGCTGTTGCTGATGCCACGAGCAAGGCGGAATCCCTGGCCAAGGCTTTCGGCATGAAGCTTGGCAAGGTGTATAGCGTCGAATACCGCAACAGTTCCCCCATGCCGGTCTATACCCGTGCCATGAAGGCCGCGGCAGCCCCTGCCGCCGACATGATGGAAAACAGCTATCAACAGCAGCAGATCAGCATCACTGACAATGTAGAAGCCGTCTTCCTGCTGGAATAACACAGCCCCTTTGTCCATCACTCAAACCCGAGGCAACCCCTCGGGTTTGTCATTGCAGGGGCTGGCAGGACAAGTGAGCCGCGAATTGGGTCAGGTGAAACGGGAATGGAATAAAAAATGCCGGTCAGTGACCGGCATTTTTGTTGGAGAGGGATGATGCCTAGCCCAGGTTGGTAGCCAGCTTGCGTTGGCTCTTCTGTTTGAGCAGATAGCCGATACCGAGTACCAGGACCCAGGCCGGGATCAGCTCGACCGAGATGCGGGTGCCGTCGTTCATGTACATGATCACCAGGATGGCGGCCATGAAGGCGAGGCAGAGGTAGTTGCCAAACGGGCTCCACAGTGCCTTGAACTTGGTGGTGACGCCTTCTGCAGCCTTCACCTTGCGGAACTTGAGGTGCGCCAGGCTGATCATGGCCCAGTTGATGACCAGGGCGGAGACCACCAGAGACATCAGCAGACCAAAGGCCTTGCCCGGGATCAAATAGTTGATGAGCACGCACAGCAGGGTGGCCGCGGCCGAGATGGTGATGGCGGTCAGGGGCACGCCGCTCTTGTTGGTCTTGAGCAGGGCCTTGGGGCCGTTGCCCTGCTTGGCCAGGCCAAACAGCATGCGGCTGTTGCAGTAGACGCAGCTGTTGTACACCGACAGCGCGGCGGTCAGCACCACCAGGTTAAGTACGTTGGCTACCAGGTTGCTGTCGAGCGCATGGAAGATCATCACGAACGGGCTGCCGCCTTCCACTACCTTGCCCCAGGGATAGAGGGAGAGCAGTACGGTGAGGGCACCGATGTAGAAGATGAGGATGCGGTAGATCACCTGATTGGTGGCCTTTGGGATGCTCTTCTCGGGATTGTCCGCTTCCGCTGCCGTGATGCCGACCAGCTCCAGACCGCCGAAGGAGAACATGATGAAGGCCATTGCCATCACCAGCCCGCCGACGCCGTTGGGGAAGAAGCCACCCTGGGCCCAGAGGTTGCTGACCGTGGCCTCGGGGCCACCGCTGCCGGAGAACAGTATCCAGCCGCCGAATCCGATCATGCCGAGAATGGCGACCACCTTGATGATGGCGAACCAGAACTCCATCTCGCCGAACGCCTTGACGTTGGAGAGGTTGATGGCGTTGATCAGCACGAAGAAGAAGGCCGCCGACATCCAGGTCGGGATCTCGGGCCACCAGTACTGGACATAGATACCGACTGCCGTCAGCTCGGCCATGCTCACCAGTACATAGAGCACCCAGTAGTTCCAGCCGGAAGCGAAGCCGGCGAAGTCACCCCAGTACTTGTAGGCAAAATGGCTGAATGAGCCGGCAACCGGCTCTTCCACCACCATCTCGCCCAGCTGGCGCATGATGAGGAAGGCGATGAAGCCGCCGATGGCATAGCCCAGCAGCACCGCAGGGCCCGCCATCTTGATGGTGTCGGCAATGCCGAGGAACAGGCCTGTACCGATGGCACCGCCCAGTGCGATAAGCTGGATATGGCGGTTTTTCAGACCGCGCTTGAGCTCCTCGCCGTGTTGTTGAAGATCCATGCTTCCTTCCTTACGTCGCTGAAATCACTCGGCTCGCGTCCCGTCAGCCACAGCACTTCCTCTGCCTGGCGCGGCATCTTGTGCCGAAAACGTGACGAAATCCGTATTTATATCGTTACAGTTTGCCGCTGGCTGTTTTTTGTAGCGGCTACCAACCCGAGCAGAATAGTGATAATCGACCGTCCATGCACCTGTTTTCCTCATCATTGGCTGCTATTTTGTGCGCCATGCAGGTTTTTCATGATCTGGAAAGGGGTTTTGAGAGTGGTTGCTGGTTTTGTGTTCGGGTGGATTTTAATCTATTGACTCAGTCCGGTTTTCATGGCCTTGTTGCCCTTTGATAAAAAGGGACTCATATGATGGAGCGTATAGTCGGTGGCCTGGTGATGGCCGTGCTCTGGCTCGGGATCTGGCTATCCCCCATGTTGCTGACGATGGCGATGAGCAGCCTTGTTGTCTGGGGCTGGTTGGGAGCGGATTACCTGGTGAACCACATCGCCATGGTGCTCATCCTTGCTGCCGGGATGGGGCTGGTGCCAGCCTGCTGGCTGAGCGAGCGAGTCCGCAAGGGCAGGGGACTCATTAATTTTCACGGCATGTTGATGAACAACAAAGAACTCAACAAGCCCTGAGCCTGCTTGCCCCGCGAGTGATGGGATGCCAGCGATGATGCTGGCATCATTTTTTCATCCTGTTTCTCTGTTTCGTTATCTTGCCACTCATCTATTTCATGGTGCGTTGTGCTGTCACAGCCTTGCAGGTTAGCAGAGCTGGCGGCGAAGGCCGGTTGCTTCCAGGATCTTGGCGCTGATCTCCTCGACCGAGTGGGAGCTGGTATCGAGGAAGCGGATCGCCTCCTGGCGGAACAGCCTCTCGACGCTGGCCAGCTCCTGTTTGCATTGATCAAGCGAGGAGTAGCGGCTGTTGGCGCGGCGCTGGTTGCGGATCTCGTGCAGCCGCTGCGGCATGATGGTGAGGCCGAACAATTTGTGGCGATTGGCCTTGAGGGCGGCGGGCAGCTCCAGCGATCCCATGTCCTGCTCGATAAAGGGATAGTTGGCGGCGCGAATGCCAAATTGCAGTGCCAGATAGAGGCTGGTCGGTGTCTTGCCGCAACGGGAGACCCCGATGAGGATGATGTCTGCCTCGTCATACTCCCTGGTGGTGATGCCATCGTCGTTGGCCAGCGCAAAGTTGACCGCTTCGATGCGATCGTCGTAAAGCTTGCGGTTTTCCATGCCATGGGTGCGATGCAACCTGGGTTCGGCCTTGATACCGAGCTCCTGTTCGAGAGGGCTCACGAAGGTGTTGAGAAAATCGTGGCTGCTGGCCTGGGCCTTGAGCACCTCTTCACGCACCATGGGGTCGACGATGGTGTGAAACAGGATGGGGCGCACCCCGGTCTGGCGAAACTGCTCGTCAATGCGTGCCCGTACCTGGCGCGCTTTTTCCTGGGTCTCGACAAAGGGGATGGTGACCTGTTCGAAGGCCAGGGGAAACTGGCTCAACACGGCGTGGCCGAAGACTTCGGCGGTGATGGCGGTGCCGTCGGATACATAGAATACGGTGTGCACTGCGGACTCCTGTGGTGCGCTCCAGGGGGCGGCGAGAAATAAGTATCTCTCGAAACCATATCGTTTTTGTCAACAGATCTGCCATGCCCAAGTTGTGAACTCGCTTGCAAACCTGAGTCGTTACCTTTTTGTGTCGCTATTGTAGAATGCCTGTGTCAAACGACCATCCCCAACTCTTGCTCGGGGATTTTTTTGACAATAAATAGAAAACGTTTTCATGGTCGTTGGCAACAGACACTAACAAAAACACACGACTTGGCACAGCAGGTGAATTGTCACCCTGGCCCCCCAACCTGGAGACATGCAAATGCAACAGTACGTACTCTGGTACGAACAGCTCGGTATGCAGGACGTTGAACGCGTCGGCGGCAAGAATGCATCCCTTGGCGAGATGATCAGCAACCTCTCGGGGGCCGGCGTGTCCGTGCCGGGCGGGTTTGCGACCACGGCCTTTGCGTTTAACGAGTTTCTGGAGTTAAGCGGCCTCAACGGCAAGATCCATGACCTGCTCGACAGTCTGGATGTGGATGACATCGCCGCCCTCAACCGGGCCGGTCAGCAGATCCGCGACTGGGTGGTGGAAGCGCCCTTCCAGCCCGCTCTGGAGCAGGCGGTGCGCGAGGCCTATGACAAGCTGAGCGCGGGGCTCGAGGCATCCTTTGCCGTGCGCTCCTCCGCCACTGCGGAAGACATGCCGGATGCGTCGTTTGCCGGTCAGCAGGAGACCTTCCTCAACGTGCGCGGTATCGATGCCGTCATGACTGCCATCAAGCATGTGTTTGCCTCGCTGTTCAACGATCGCGCCATCTCCTACCGGGTCCATCAGGGCTATGACCACAAGGGGGTCGCTCTCTCCGCCGGGGTGCAGCGCATGGTGCGCTCGGATCTCGCTGCCTCAGGCGTCATGTTTACCCTGGACACCGAATCCGGCTTCAACGACGTGGTCTTCATCACCGGCGCCCAGGGTTTGGGCGAGATGGTGGTGCAGGGGGCCGTCAACCCGGACGAGTTCTATGTGCACAAGCCGACCCTCAAGGCCGGGCGCCCTGCCGTGGTGCGCAAGACGCTGGGCTCCAAGCTCATCAAGATGACCTACTCCGGGGATGCCGGTCATGGCCGTCAGGTGAAGGTGGTCGACACCACCGATGCCGAGCGCAACCGCTTCTGCATCACGGACGAGGAAGTGATGGCCCTGGCAAAGCAGGCCCTCATCATCGAGCAGCACTACGGCCGCCCGATGGACATCGAGTGGGCCAAGGATGGTCAGGATGGCAAGCTCTACATCGTTCAGGCCCGTCCGGAAACCGTGCGTAGCCGCCAGGAAGCCAATACCCTCGAGCGCTTTGCCCTCAAGCAAACCGGCAAGGTGCTGATCGAGGGGCGTGCCATCGGCCACAAGATTGGCGCGGGTCCGGCCCGTGTCATCTCCTCCATCAGCCAGATGGATGAAGTGCAGCCCGGCGATGTGCTGGTCACCGACATGACCGACCCGGACTGGGAGCCCATCATGAAGCGCGCTTCCGCCATCGTCACCAACCGGGGTGGACGCACCTGTCACGCCGCCATCATCGCCCGGGAGCTCGGCATTCCGGCAGTGGTGGGTTGCGGCAACGCCACCGACCACATCCAGGATGGTCAGCTCATCACCGTCTCCTGTGCGGAAGGGGACACCGGCTTCATTTATGACGGCGAGCTCGACTTTGACGTGGCGGTGACCGAGGTGGGCAACATGCCGCGCCTGCCCATCAAGATCATGATGAACGTCGGCAATCCGGACCGCGCCTTCGATTTTGCCCAGTTGCCGAATGCCGGTGTGGGCTTGGCCCGCCTCGAGTTCATCATCAACCGCATGATCGGGGTCCACCCCAAGGCGCTGCTGGAGTTCGATCAGCAGACCCCGGAACTCCAGGCCACCATCACCAGGATGATCGCGGGCTACGAGAGCCCACGTGAGTTCTACGTAACCAAGCTGACGGAAGGGATCGCCACCCTGGCGGCCGCCTTCTGGCCTGAGCGGGTCATCGTGCGGATGTCGGACTTCAAGTCCAATGAGTACGCCAACCTGGTGGGGGGCCGTGGTTACGAACCCCATGAAGAGAACCCCATGATCGGTTTCCGTGGTGCGTCGCGCTACATTGCCGACAGTTTCCGCCCCTGCTTCGCCCTCGAGTGCGAGGCGATGAAACGGGTGCGGGATGTCATGGGGCTGACCAACGTCGAGGTGATGATCCCCTTCGTGCGTACCCTGGGTGAGGCGGAGCAGGTGGTGGAGATACTGGCTGAGAACGGCTTGCGCCGTGGCGAGCGCGGCCTGAAAGTCATCATGATGTGCGAGCTGCCTTCCAATGCGCTGCTGGCGGACAAATTCCTCGAGCACTTCGACGGCTTCTCCATCGGCTCCAATGACATGACCCAGTTGACCCTTGGGCTGGATCGGGACTCCGGGCTCATCGCCCACCTGTTCGACGAGCGAAACGAGGCGGTCAAGGCGCTGCTGGCCATGGCCATCGCCGCCGCCCGCAAGGCGGGCAAGTACGTGGGGATCTGCGGCCAGGGGCCGTCCGATCACCCGGACTTCGCCGCCTGGCTGGTCGAGCAGGGGATCGATTCCGTGTCGCTCAACCCGGATACCGTGGTCGACACCTGGCTCTATCTGGCCGAGCAGCACAAGGCCGGCTAAACCCGTCCCCGCTTTTTGATGACACGGCGCCGCAATGGCGCCGTTTTTGTCTGCGCCCCCCTTTTTCTGTTACAAGGGGAAAGAGCAAGGTGCTCCGCACCCATCACAGGACGATCCCATGACCTCATTGCAGTGGCAATCCGCCACCCTGGCCCTGCGTGGCCAACACACCCTGGTTATTCCCGAACTCTGTCTCACCCCGCAGGCCTGCTGGGCCTTCGTCGGCAGCAACGGCAGCGGCAAGACGGCGCTGGCGTCGGCCCTGTGCGGCGAGCTGGCCGTGCGTGCTGGAGCGGTATCGGGTCGAGTCCGGGCCGAGCGACTCTCGTTCGAGTCGCAGCAACAGCTGGGGGAGCTGGACTGGCAGCGGCGCAATACCGACATGCTGGGGGAAGAGGAGGAGGCGGGGTATCGGGTATCGACCCTGATGCTGGAGGCGGGGGACGAGGAGCATGAGGCCCGCGCGCTGCTGGCCCGCTTTGGCATCGAACCCCTGTGGGAGCGCCCCTATCGCTACCTCTCGAGCGGGGAGGGGCGCAAGCTGCTGCTGGCCCGGGCCCTGCTGGGGCGACCCGAGCTGCTGGTGCTGGACGAACCCTTCGATGGCCTGGATCAGGGGGCCAGGGCTTCTTTGATGATGTTGCTGGCCGACCTGGTGTCAGAGGGGCTGCGCCTGGTGGTGATCGTCAACCGTTTTGACGAGATCCCCCCCTTTGCCACTCACCTCGGCCTGCTCGGCGAGTGTCGTCTGCTGCTGGCGGGGGAGCGCGAGGAGGTGCTCGGCAGCCAGGAGGTTGCCCAGCTGGCACGCGCCGAAACGGTATCCCCCCGTTTGCCGCCACCGCTGACGACCCCCGAGCCCCTGCCTCCCGGCCCTCGGGTCGTAATGAAAGCCATGCGTATCGCTTACGGGGATCAGGTGATCATCGATGGGCTCGACTGGACCATTGACGAGGGGGAGCACTGGCAACTGGTGGGACCGAATGGCGCTGGCAAGTCGACCCTGCTCTCCCTCATCACCGGAGATCACCCGCAAGGTTACAACAATGAGCTCCATCTGTTCGGACGGCGGCGGGGCAGCGGCGAGAGCATCTGGGAGATCAAGCGCCACATCGGGCTCGTGAGCCCGGCGCTGCATCTGGACTATCGTGTCAGCTGCCCGGTGCAGACAGTGATCCTCTCCGGTTTCTACGACTCCATCGGGCTTTATACCCGGCCGGGGGATCGTCAGCTGGCGCTGGCCAACCAGTGGCTGGCCCTGCTGGGGCTGGCCGATCAGGGGGCGCAGCCTTTCCACTCTCTCTCTTTCGGTCAGCAGCGACTGGTGCTGATCGCCCGTGCCCTGGTCAAGCATCCGCCGCTGCTCATCCTGGACGAACCCCTGCAGGGACTGGATCCCCTCAACCGTCACCTGGTGCGGGAGATGGTAGCGCGCCTCGTGGGCGAGGGAACCCAGCTGTTGTTCGTTTCCCATCATGCCGATGATGCGCCCCCCGGTCTGACCCACAGGCTGAGCTTCGTGCCAAGGGAGGGGGAAGGATACGACTATCTGCAGGAGCGTCTGGGGAGCTGAGCCGTCCGGGCGGCATGGTCAGAGAGGGGCCGGTTCGGCGAGGAGCGGCGGCATCCCTAGCAGCGTCCACCACAGCCCGAAGAAGAGCATGATCCCCAGCCAGAGCCAGGCCAGATAGTGACGGGTGGCGGCCATCCCCGTCACCGTCACCATGAATGCCGCCCCGAAGGCGATGAGGGCGAACAGAAAGGGCGCCATGTTGTCCATCATGGCGGTCATTTCACCAGGGAGAGGATCTGGCGAAATGCCGGATGGCGGCAGTCCCCCATCAGCTCATAGAGGCACATCTCCACCGACGTCAGCGCAGCTCCCCTGGCCGCAAGCTGGCCGATGGCGAGATCCCGGTTGGCAGCGCAGCGAGACGACACCGCATCCACCACCAGCGAGACCCGGGTGCCGCTGGCCAGAAGTCCCAACACGCTCTGGTAGACGCAGATATGGGTCTCGATGCCACATACCAGCCAATGCTCTACCCCGCTTTCGGCCAGCGCGGTCGCCACAGTGGGCTCCCCCAGGGCGCCGAAGCTGTATTTGGGCAGCACAAGATCGCCTGCCTGCAGCGATTGCAATTCGGGCACGGTGGCACCGAGCTTGTCCGGGTTCTGCTCCAGCCAGACAACCGGCAGCCCCAGCACCCTGGCCCCTTGCACCAGCCTGGCGGTATTGGCAATCAGGGCGTCGCTCTCCTCGACCAGGCGGGCCAGCTTGCCCTGGATATCGACCACCAGCAGGCCTGGGTGATGGTGTTTGTGCATTTTTTGTCTCCTTTCTCCGTTGCGGATGAGATACAGCGCCATCTTGGGAGCCATTCTCGCGTACATCTTGATACAAATTGTGAGCTGACCGACGGCGTGGGGGACACTAGGATGCGCGTCATGGAGCCCGTTTTCTCAGTTGTGGTGTGCATGACAAGGGGCGACGCATCAACCCGCTACTGCGTAGTTGGACGATTTTCCATTAACGATGAGAAGTACCATGAAGAAGATAATCCTGTTCGTCTCCCTGGCTGGCCTTTTGGCCGGTTGCGCCAGCCCGGCACAACGCATGGCGGAATGCCAGGCGCAAGGGATCAGCAAGGACGCCTGCTACCAGGCCGAGCAAAACCGCCAGGCGTCCATCATGAACGCCGCCGAGAAGCAGGCCTTGGAGAACGCCAGCAAGGCGGTCAAATAATCTAACCCGACTCACTACGTGTACTTCTCAGGCCCTGGATTCACCGAATGCAGGGCCTTTTGCTGGGTGGCACTGTGCTGCGATGTGTTTGCGGCGTGTGAGGACTCAATGTAGGTCATCGCCTCGATGTTGTTGCCATCGGGATCGCGCAGGAAGGCGGCGTAGTAATTGGGGGCATAGTGGGGACGCAGTCCCGGCAACCCATTGCAGGCAAAACCTGCCTTGATCCCCGCGTGATGGAACGCATCCACCTGTGTCGCGTCGTCGGCCCTGAATGCGAGATGGCAGGAGGCGCCCTGCTGCCCCCGCTCAATCAGGAAGCCCACGTGATCGCGGCCCATCAGGCCAAAACCGGCCGCCGTCTCATCAGATCATTTGAGTTCTATCAAAAGAGGAGCCAGCACGGTGGCATAGAAGTGCTGACAGGAGTCAAAACGCACCACCTTGATTTCTACATGATCGAACACGGTGACTCCTTGTGTTGCCTGGGTGTAGAGCAGCCCATCAGGACCTTATGGAAACCCGTTGAAATGGGTATCGAATGACCACAATAAGTCAGTTTGACGCCAGGCAGGGAGAGGGCAATGCGCATAACTGCGCGCTCTGTCAAAGATTTTTCATCCAGTTGCGGGATGCGCTTTGCTTCGTGCTGGCCAAGCTTGCCCGGTTTTGTTGCTTGGCGAAGGCTACTAGCTCTGTTATGGTGTGCTCTGTTAGCCGTTTGGACGGCTAGATGGTTGTGCGCTGACTGCATGTTTGCGCCCCCGACCGCTCACCGTTTTGATGATCATGTTGACAGGGAGTTTTTATGCAACGTCGTTCCTTCTTCACCCTTTCCGCCCTGGCGTTGCTCGCCAGCAGCCTGCCGCTGTCCGCCTTTGCCATCGATGAGGCGAAGAAAGAGATCGTCATCGGCACCACGGTTGGCGACTTTGCCGACATGGTGACCGACTCTATCAAGCCGCAGCTCGAAGCCAAGGGCTACAAGGTCAAACTGGTGGAGTTCACCGATTACGTGACCCCCAATATCGCCCTGGCGGACGGGTCGCTTGACGTCAACTGCTTCCAGCACAAGCCCTATCTGGAGAGCTTCGCCAAAGACCGGGGTCTCTCTCTGGCGCCCATCACCCAGGTACCGACCGGTCCCATGGGGCTCTACGCCGGCAAGCTGGGGGATCTGAAGGCGGTGAAAGAGGGAAGCACGGTCGCCATCCCGAACGATCCCACCAACCAGGCGCGGGCACTGCTGATGTTGCAGGATCTGGGCTGGCTGAGCCTCAAGGAGGGGATCAATCCCCTCAAGGCGAGCGAGTTCGACGTGGTGAAGAACCCCCACAACCTCAAGCTGGTGCTGCTGGAAGCGGCGCAGCTGCCGCGCTCCCGTGAGGATGTGGACTTCTCCGTCATCAACGGCAACTTTGCCGCCTCAAGCGGGATCCCGTTCAGCTCCGGCCTCTTCCTCGAGCGCAGCTATGACTTCATCAACTGGGTGGTGGTCAAGAGCGCCGATGCGGGCAAGCCGTTCGCCAAGGATGTGGCGGCCGCCTACAACTCCCCCGAATTCAAGGCTTATGCCGCCAAGCGCTTCGTCGGCTACAAGTATCCCGAGGGCTGGCAGCAGAAGGGGTGAGTGGCGTACAAGCGATAAAAACGGGCACCCAGGTGCCCGTTTTTTATTGGAGGTCAGTAGTGGCGCAACCACCAGCGGGCGGCCAGGAGGGCGGTAAGGCTGCCAAGCAGGGCGCTTGCCAGCACATCCAGGGGCCAGTGCATGCCGATAAGGGTGCGCGAGAGGCCGATCCCGATGGCCCAGAGTGGCAACAGCCAGGCACCGGCTGGTGCCCGGGCCAGCCAGATCAGGCCGAAGAACTGGGCGAGGCTCATGGCGGCGATGCTGTGACCGGAGGGAAAGGCATAGTTGACCTCTGCCTGCCAGTGCTGGCCGAGCCAGGCGGGCAGCGCCAGCAACTGGGTCGCGGCGTGGACCTGTTCACTGCGAAGGGCCTGGCTTCCCCCATAGAACTGGCGGATGGCGGGGATCAGCTCCTGGCTCTCCAGCCAGATGAGGTAGGGCCTGGGCTCTTCGGTCAGCAGCTTGATGAGGCTCTTGATGACCCAGTCGCTCGCCAGCACGGCAAAGAGGGCGCCAGCCAGCGCCAGCAGAGCGCGACCGTCCAGCGTCAGCTTGTGTCTTGTGAGCAGCAGCAGGGCGGCGATGGTGAAGACCAGCCCCGGCAAGTCCACCATGCGGGTGAGGGCGTAGGGCCACCATAGCCAGCCCGATTGCAGGGCCTGGGTCATGAACGGCTGCCAGGGCAGGCAGACGAGCAGCAGCAGGGGGAGGAGCAGGAGGGCATTGAAATGAAGCACCTTGCGGCGTGGCAACGAAGAGGAGTGAGTCGGCATCAAGGGGTCCGGTTCGGTGGCGCGAGCGGCTAAAAAGAGGCGTCATTGTGCCAGTCAGGTTGCTCTGGTCAAGGCGAAGGGGGCAAGGGCAACAGGCTGTTACATATGATGCTGCCGGGCATCGTGCCCGCACCTGAGGCCGGAAGGTGGAAAGATGGCCGCAGAGCGGTCTGCCAACAAGCCTCTGAAAATCCGTCGCGTTTGGGCTAGAATGGCGCGCCTGTGGCCCTTGTGGACGAGATGCGTGCCGATGAAGATCGTCGTTGATGAAAATATGCCCCATGCGGTGGAGCTGTTTGCGGAATTTGGTGAAGTGGTTCCCCTGCCGGGACGAGAAATAAAGGCCGCGGATCTGCAAGAGGCGGATGTGCTGCTGGTGCGCTCCGTGACCCGGGTCAACGAAGCGCTCCTGGCGAGTTGCCCCAGGCTGGGGTTTGTCGGTACGGCCACCATCGGCACGGATCACATCGATCAGGGGCTGCTGGCGGCGCGGGGCATCCCCTTCTTCAGCGCCCCCGGCTGCAACAAGGTGTCGGTGGGGGACTACGTGCTCTCCGCCCTGCTGGTTCTGGCCGAACGCCATGAGCTGACCTTGAGCGAGATGAGCCTCGCCGTCATCGGTGCCGGCAACACCGGCGAGAGCGTGGCCGGCAAGGCCGAGGCGCTCGGGATGAAGGTGCTGCGCTGCGACCCGCCCCTGGCCCGTAGCGGCGCCGCTGGCGACTTCGTGGATTACCGCACTGCCCTGGATGCCGACATCGTCAGCTTCCATGTCCCCTATCTTCGTGAAGGGGATGAGGCCACCTTCCACCTGCTGGGAGCCGAGGAGATCGCCGAGCGTCCGGCCGGGCAGATCCTCATCAACGCCTCCCGCGGCGAGGTGTGGGACAACCGTGCCCTGCTTGTCCGCCAGCAGGGACCCCATCCCCTGCGACTGGTGATGGACGTGTGGGAAGGAGAGCCCGAGCCCCTCAATGAACTGGTGCACCATACCGAGCTGGCCACCCCGCACATCGCCGGTTACAGCCTGGAAGGCAAGGCCCGTGGCACCTGGATGCTCTATGAGGCGCTGTGCCGGCAACTGGGGCGCACCCCGCGCCAGGATCTGCAATCCCTGCTGCCTGCCCCAGAGGTGCGCGAGCTGACGCCGGGGCAGCCGGCGGATCAGGCGCTCATCAAGCAGCTTGTCCACCTTGTTTATGACGTGCGCCGTGACGACGCCCGTTTTCGCAACCGGATCGGGCTGCCCGGCAGCTTCGATGAGCAGCGCAAGCGCTACCCCGAGCGGCGCGAATTGGGCGCCCTGCAACTGAAAGGGCCCTTCGCCGACGACAGACTGGCCCGACTGGGCTTTGCCGTCTCGGAGCAATAAACCCGATTTCAACAAGGGGAGGGGCTTGCCCAGGCGGCGCTTCCCCCCGGCCCGGCATCATGGCGGGCCTGTCATCAAACCGATACGCGTGCCAGCCGGGGCCCTCATGCCCGGCCCCGACGGGCCGCATCACAGGAGAACAGATCAGTGAGTCAGCAATTCAACGTAGCGGTATTGGGTGCCAGCGGCGCCGTGGGTCAGGCCATGATCGAGATCCTGGAGGAGCGCGCCTTCCCGGTAGCGACCCTCTATCCGCTCGCCTCCAGTCGCAGCGCTGGGGACACGGTGCGTTTTGGCGGCAAGAACGTCGACATCCTTGATGTGGAGGCCTTTGACTGGAGCCAGGTGGAGATCGCACTCTTCTCCGCCGGTGCCGAGGTCTCGGCCAAATGGGCGCCCATCGCCGCCGAGCACGGCTGCATCGTCATCGACAACACCTCCTGCTTCCGCTACGACGAGGACATTCCCCTGGTCATTCCGGAAGTGAACCCGGACGCGCTGGCCGATTTTCGCAACCGCAACATCATCGCCAACCCCAACTGCTCCACCATCCAGATGCTGGTGGCCCTCAAGCCCCTGCACGACGAGGTGGGCATCAGCCGCATCAACGTGGCGACCTACCAATCCGTTTCCGGCTCCGGCAAGGAAGGGGTGAGCGAGCTGGCGGGCCAGACCGCCCACCTGCTCAACGGCCGCCCGGTGGAGCCGACCCTCTATCCGCAGCAGATCGCCTTCAACCTGATCCCGCAGATCGATGCTTTCACCGACAACGGCTACACCCGGGAAGAGATGAAGATGGTGTGGGAGACCCAGAAGATCCTGGGGGATGCCAGCATCGCCGTGAACCCTACCTGCGTGCGGGTACCGGTCTTCTATGGTCACGCCGAGGCGGTCCATGTGGAGCTGCACCAGCCGCTGGACGCCGAGCAGGTCAAGGAGCTGTTGCGCAATGCCCCGGGCGTCACCCTGTTTGATGATGAAGGGGACTACCCGACCCCGGTGCGCGATGCCACCGGTCAGGATGATGTGATGGTCGGGCGGGTGCGCCAGGATATTTCTCATCCGAGTGGTATCAATATGTGGATCGTGGCCGATAACGTTCGTAAGGGCGCGGCAACCAACAGCGTGCAGATTGCCGAACTGCTGGTACGCGACTACCTCTGAGGCCGGATGTCGGCCCCGGGCGGGGAGGGAACCCCGCCTTGATGTGGGCGCCCTGGCCCCGGTATGTGACCGGGAACCCACTCTCCGGTTTTTGGAATACCGTGTGATATCAGTGGACTAGGTTTTTTTCTACACTCTGGTTCGCGTCTGGGGCTGCTTTCTGGTCGCCGCCGGGCGCGAAATATGTCGGATCGCTGGCTTGAGACCGGCGCCTGATTTATATTGAGCCGATTGTTTTGGGGTAACTATCCAGATTTTTCAATGTGATAGGGCCGTCATACGAAGGAACGAATATGGGACATTCCCGCATAACGCTGGCAACGCTACTCGCATTGGGGCTTCTGGGCACGGTTCAGGCCGAAGAGGGGGCGCGAGAACCCTTCTTTGTCGAACTCAAGGGACCGGATGGCTCACCGCCCCCCGCGGTGCAACCAGAGCCCCGGGCCCAGCCCGTGGCGCCCGTCACCCTGCCCAGAGCCGAGCCCATCGTGCGTCAGGTGCCTGCTGCGTCGGCTGGCAGTTATGGTCCCGTGCGTCCCACCGATACCCTCTGGAGTCTGGCGAGCAAGCATCGCCCTTCCAACCGGGTAAGCGTCTACCAGACCATGGTGGCCATCTATGACAAGAACCCCCGAAGCTTCGCAGACGGCAACATCAACCATATTCTGGTGGGTTCCCACATCCTGCTGCCCACCGCCGCAGAGGCGGGGCGCATCACGGATGCCGAAGCACGCCGTCGCTTCAACAGCGACAACGCGAGCTGGAAGGGGCTGAGCCCCAAATACCTGGCCAACAAGCAATCCCACGTCGCCCAGCCGGTGGCGAGCAAGCCTGCTCCGGCCAAGCCGGCTGTGGTGGCCAAGAATACACCGCCCAAGGCGGCGCCGATCCCGGCGGCACCCAAGGCGACGGCTCCTGCCCCCGAGGTGAAGGAGACCACCAAAGCGGTCGTCTCCACTCCCGTGGTGGTGAGCGGTGCTGCGAGCAGCGCCGCCAGCACGGCGCCGGCGCCCCTGCCCGCCACTGCGGTGGGCAAACCTTCCACCGAGATGGCGCTGGCTCTGGAAGATGCCAACGCCCAGCTCGGCCAGGTCACCGAGATGAACCACAGGCTCAAGCTGCGCCTGCAAGCCCTGACCGAAGAGGTGGAAACCCTCAAGGCCCAGTTGCAGGATCAGACCGCCCTGCAAAAAGAGGTGGCGGAACTCAAGGCCAATCCGACGCCTCCCGTGGTGGCGCCGGTGCCCAAACAGAGCTGGCTGATGGAGCTGCTCTCTTCGCCGCTCAATCTCGCCATGATCATCCTGCTGCCGGTACTCCTGGTGCTTGCCCTGGTCACGCTCTGGCTGCGTGCTCGTGCCCGCCGCGAGCTGGAAGAGCAGGAGAAGAGCCTCTCCGAGTCGACCTCCATGGTCATGGGAGACGAGAACAGCGAGTTTGATCAGTTGATGACGGTGGGCATCGCGGATGACGAGCCCCTCCATGGCATGCCGGATCTCAACGAGCCGGAAGTGAGCAGGAAGCAAGATGGCGCCAGTGCCGCCGCCGATGTCATCTTCCGGGATGACGAGACGGCGCTCTCCGCTTTTGATGTGGAGCCTGCGGTGACGACGGCGAACCGGGATCCGGATCTGGTGCCCGAGCTGGATCTGGCCCACGAGGGGGACTTCGATCTGCCCGTGGTGCCGGAACTCGATCTCTCCGACGAGCCCAGCTCCTCTGCTCGTGGTCATGACGAGATCATGACCGAGGAGGAGCTGCAGGCCGCCCTGTTTGCCGAGCTGGACGCGGATCTGGAAGCGGATCTGGCCCAGGCCCAGGAGGAGAGCCGCAGCCAGCGTGACGAGACACTGGCTAACTTCGATCTGAGCGATCTAGAGACCAGGTTTGGCGAGCCGACCGACGATGAGCTTGCCGCCAAGGCGCCGCACATCGACGAGACGGGGTTTGGCAAGGACGATGTGGACGACATGCTGGCCGAGCTCGGGCTGGAGCCCACCAAGCCGACGGCGTCCGAGTGGGATCCCAGCGAGCTGGCCCTGGCGGACTTCGAGGATGCCTTCGCCGAGGTGGAGTCCCATCAGGGGGAGGTGAAACCCCGCGAACAGGTGCAAGACAGCGACTTTGTTGAAATCGACAAGCTGCTGGCCGATGCCGATGCCAGCAGCACGGAGCAGGAACCCTATCAGGGCTTCTCCCTGGATGTGGGGCTGGACGGTTTCCCCGAGGTGCTGCCGGAGTCCAACGGCTTTGATGTGGATGCCGATGACGGCGGGGTGGGGGCCAAGCTGGATCTGGCCCGGGCCTACCTCGAGATCGACGACAAGGAGAGCGCCCGCGAGCTGCTGGAAGAGGCGGTGGCCCAGGGCAGCGAGCACCAGCGCAGCGAGGCGCAGAAGCTGCTCAAGCGCCTGGGCTAGGCA
Source organism: Aeromonas sp. QDB25 (assembly GCF_027707725.1). Classification (NCBI taxonomy): domain Bacteria; kingdom Pseudomonadati; phylum Pseudomonadota; class Gammaproteobacteria; order Aeromonadales; family Aeromonadaceae; genus Aeromonas; species Aeromonas sp. QDB25. The sequence goes on from NZ_JAPCIZ010000006.1 coordinate 48,697, forward strand.
GGCCCTTGTCATCCATGCACCAGAGAGGGCAGCCCGCGGGCTGCCCTCTCTCTTTGGGGGCCCCGCACCGCGGCCTCGCCCAGTCTGGGACTTTTGAGCCTGAGCGCGTATAATCCGCCCCGTTTCTTTCACTGCATCCTTTCATCAGAAGACACCGTTACCCATGCGAATTGCCCTTGGTATTGAATATGACGGCAGCCGGTACTTCGGCTGGCAGCGCCAGCGCGAAGTGATCAGCGTTCAGGAGGAGCTGGAAAAAGCCCTCAGCCGCATCGCCAACCACCCCGTCTCCATCCAGTGTGCCGGTCGCACCGATGCGGGGGTGCATGCCACCGGCCAGGTGATCCACTTCGATACCGAGTCGAACCGCGCAGAAGGCGCCTGGACCCTGGGGCTCAACTCCAACCTGCCCCCTGACATCGCCGTGCGCTGGGTCAGGGAGGTGGACGAGCATTTCCATGCCCGCTTCAGCGCCACCGCCCGTCGCTACCGTTACGTCATCTACAACCACAACTACCGCCCGGCGATCCTGGGCCAAGGCGTCAGCCACTACCACGAAGCCATCGATGCGACGCTGATGCATAAGGCCGGCCAGAGCCTGCTGGGGGAGCATGACTTCAGCACCTTCCGGGCTGTCGCCTGTCAGTCCAACACCCCCTGGCGCAATGTGACCCACCTGTGTGTCAGCCGTTCCGGCCCCTACATCGTGCTCGACATCAAGGCCAACGCCTTCCTGCATCACATGGTGCGCAACATCACCGGCTCCCTGCTGCTGGTGGGGCAGGGGCTTCAACCGGTGGAGTGGATTGCCGAGGTGCTGGCGGCGAAGGATCGCAACCTGGCGGGCCCGACCGCCAAGGCGGGCGGCCTCTATCTGGTGGATGTGGATTACCCGGCCGAATTCGGGTTGCCCCGGCCGCCCCTCGGCCCGCTGTGGCTGCCGGACTCGGCACCGGGTACGACCAGTTTTTAGTAACTGGGCCCGAAAATTTGTGGTTTAATGATCCGTCGTTTATTGCCATCGAGCCGTTAAGTCATTGAACAATCAAGGCTCGATGTGTTTTGTCAGGCACAAATGCATTAAGGAATTCCATGAGCTGGCTTGAGAAGATCCTTCCCAAGAGCAAGATCACCACACCGCGTCGTCACAACATTCCGGAAGGGGTGTGGACCAAGTGTACTGCTTGCGAACAGGTGCTCTACCGGGCAGAGCTGGAGCGCAATCTCGAAGTGTGCCCCAAGTGTGACCATCATATGCGCATCAGCGCACGTGCCCGTCTCGAGAGCTTCCTCGACGCCGAGGGACGCAGCGAAGTCGCGGCCGAGCTGGAGCCGCAAGACATCCTGAAATTCAAGGATTCCAAGCGCTACAAGGATCGTTTGTCTGCCGCCCAGAAAGAGACGGGCGAGAAGGATGCGCTGGTGGTGATGAAGGGGACCCTCAAGGGGGTACCGGTCGTCGCCTGTTCATTCGAGTTCTCCTTCATCGGGGGCTCCATGTCCTCCGTGGTCGGTGCCCGCTTCGTGCGCGCCGTCGAGGAGAGCATCAAGGAAGGCCGCGGCCTGGTCTGCTTCTCCACCTCCGGTGGTGCGCGGATGCAGGAAGCCCTGTTCTCCCTGATGCAGATGGCGAAGACCAGTGCGGCCCTAGATCGCCTCACCAAGGCGGGCCTGCCCTTCATCTCCGTGCTGACCGACCCCACCATGGGTGGCGTCTCCGCGAGTCTGGCCATGCTGGGTGACATCAACGTAGGCGAACCCAAGGCGCTGATCGGCTTTGCCGGCCCCCGCGTCATTGAGCAGACCGTGCGCGAGAAACTGCCGGAAGGCTTCCAGCGCTCCGAGTTCCTGCTGGAGAAGGGTGCCATCGATCTCATCATCGACAGGCGCGAAATGCGCAACCGTCTGGCCGGTCTGCTGGCCAAGCTGATGAACACTCAGGTCATCGAAGACTGAAGATGAGTTCACACATGCAACAATCCCAAAGCCGGTCGCTGGTCGACTGGCTTTCTTATTTGGAGCAGATCCACCCGGCCAACATCGACATGGGGCTGGAGCGGGTCGGCACGGTTGCCCGCCGCATGGGCCTCACCGAACTGCCGTTCAAGGTGATCACGGTGGCGGGCACCAACGGCAAGGGCTCCTCCTGCGCCATGGCGGCCAGCATCCTGATGGCCGCCGGCTACCGGGTCGGTGTCTACTCCTCCCCCCATCTGCTGCGCTTTACCGAACGGGTGCGCGTCAATGGCCAGGAGCTGGCCGATGGCGATCACTGCGCGGCCTTTACCGAGGTGGAAGCCGCCCGGGGCGACATCGCCCTCACCTTCTTCGAGTTCGCCACCCTGGCGGGTCTGTGGCTGTTTCGTCGCGCCGCGCCCGATGTGCTCTTGCTGGAAGTGGGGCTGGGGGGGCGGCTCGACGCCACCAATGTGGTGGAATCGGACGTCGCCCTGATCACCTCCATTGCCCTGGATCACTGCGACTGGCTCGGGGATACCCGGGAGGCGGTGGCAGTGGAGAAGGCTGGCGTCTATCGCAAAGGTAAACCCGCCATCAGCGGGGAGCACAATCCGCCGTCGACCATCGCAAGCGAAGCGGCGCGCCTCGGCGCCTGCCTGCGTCAGGTCGGCATCGATTTTCGTGGTGACGAGCATGAAGGTGACTGGGATTATCACGGCCTGCACCACTGGTCGGGATTGCCCAAACCGGCCCTGCCGCTGATGAATGCGGTCACCGTGCTGGCGGCCCTGGAGTCCCTCGGTCTGCCATTGGCGGAGTCCGCCATCCGCGACGGCCTGGCCAATGCCCGCCTGGCTGGCCGGATGCAGCAGTTGCAAACCTCGCCGCTGGTCATCGTCGACGTGGCCCACAATCCCCACTCTGCCGCCTATCTCGCCAGCCAGTTGCGCCAGCTCCCCGGCAAGGGCAAGCGCCGCGCCGTGGTTGGCATGCTCAAGGACAAGGACATGGCGGGGTCGCTGGCCGAGCTTGGCGGTCTGATTGACGAGTGGTTCCTGGCAAGCCTCCACGGCCCGCGCGCGGCCACGGCCGACCAGTTGGCGACGGCCCTTGGCGGCGGCCGGGGCGTGGCGCTCACCTTTGCCTGCGTGGGGGATGCCTACGGCGCCGCCTTGGCCGCATCGAGTCCTGACGATATGGTCATTGTGTTCGGCTCGTTTTACACTGTCGCCGACGTGCTGGCTCTGGGCGCGGTCTGAGCCGTTCGCTCCCCTGGCTCCGTCAACGTGATGACGGGCCGGGTTTTGCACTGGATAATCCCCTTTCAGGCCAAGTGGGTGGCGAGGGACCCGGCTTCGCCAGCCGGCGTGAGGGGAGGCGTTCTTTGCGAAGTGTGCAAGATTGCAATGGATCCTAAGTAACATGGGTGGAAATTAACTTGGCTTCGAAGTTTCAAAACAGATTGGTGGGGACCGTCATCCTGGTCGCCCTGGTGGTCATCTTTCTGCCGGACCTGATGGACGGCAACAAGCTGGAGCAGAAGGACGAGGCCTTCGCCAAGATACCCCTGCGTCCGGAGCTCGAGCCCGCCAAACCTGCGCTTCAGGTCTCGGCGGCGAGCACCCTGCCGGCCGAGCATCTGGCGAGTCAGCAGCAGGCCTCTGCCGCGACCCAGTGGCAGGTAGAGGAGATTGGCGATACCGTGACCCTGGCCAATCAGGGGGGAGCCAATCCAGCGGGAGCCAGTCAGGCTCCCATTACCCAGCAGCAGCCGGTACAGGCCGTGGCGCAACCCAAGCCCCAGCCCCAGCCCAAACCCGAGCCCAAGCCGGAAGTGATCGCCAAGAAACCGGTGGAGCAGCCTAAACCCAAGCCGGTGCCAACCAAGCCGGTAGAGGTGCAAAAACCGGTGGAGGCCAAGCCACAGGCGGGCCAGATCAAGACCATGGATGATCTCATCGCGAGCAAGATGGCCCAGCCGACTACGGCACCGGCAGCCCCGGCTCAGGGGAGCTGGATCCTGCAGCTCGGCGCCTTCAAGAATGCAGACAGCGTCAATGCCCTGGTGAGCAAGCTGAGGGCGGCGGGCTACTCGGCCCAGACGTCGCCGAGAACCCCGGTGCAGGGGCAGATCAACCGGGTCTTCATCGGGCCGGATGTCTCCAAGGCCAAGTTGCAGGGCATGCAGAGCCGGATCAGCCAGATGACGGGCCTGAGCGGCTCCGTGGTGGCCTACAACCCCTGACAGCATGATGAAATGAAAAGACCGCGCCTCATGGCAACATGGGCGCGGTCTTTTTTTGTGTCCAACACGGGGGAGGCAGTGTGGCTATCGGGCTATCGGGCTGCCGAGGAGGCCTAGATGCACTTCACCGGCTTGGGGAGGCCTGCGATCTTGGTGGCCTGCTTGGCGGGGCCTTCCGGGAACAACTTGTAGAGGTAGCGGCTGTTGCCCTTCTCCGGGCCGTACTGCTTTTCCATTGCCTTGACCAGGGCGCGGATGGCGGGGGAGGTGTTGAACTCCAGATAGAAGGCCCGCACGAAACGCACCACTTCCCAGTGGGGATCCTCCAGCACTATCCCCTCTTTTTCGGCCAGCACCAGGGCCAGCGCCTCGCTCCATTGCTCGCTGTGGCGCAGATAGCCTTGGGCATCGGTCTCGATGAGTTGGCCGTTGAACTGCAAATGGTGTGGCTCGGACATGACGCTTCCTCGAAAAGGCTATCTCAATGGGGCGGGCATGGTAGCGCCTTGCGTCCCGTCCGGCAACCGGGGCGGCGCTTGGCACCTGCCTCGGGCGGGACTGGTCCGGCGGCTATGTCCGGCTAGGTTCGCCCCTGACCTGTCAGCAACTGGCCGTCGTTGGCCAGCACCAACAGCTCGTCTGCCAACTGGCTGATGAGGGTGAGCTGCTGGCTCAGCATCAGCTGCTCCTCGCTGCTCTCCGGAGCGATGGCTGGACAGGCTCCCGCGAGCGGCGTCGGCATCTCCCCCGCCAGGTGACCGGCGGCCTGCTCCAGGGTCTGGCTGATGTGGCGGCTTATCTCCTCCAGCCCCTCGATGGGCTCGAGTTTGTCGCGATGGGCCCCAAGCGCCGAGATATAGGAGAGCAGAGCATGGTTGCGCCAGGTGAGAGTGAAGCAGAGATCCAGGAAGCGGCGGCGCTTGCTCGGCTCTACCAGCATGCTCTGCCAGGCCATGGCCAGCTCGCTGTCGGCGAGGTGGGCACACTTGCGGGCCACCCGGTAGTCCAGGGATTCATCCCGTTGGCGATGCAGGCTGGCGAGCACCGCCGAGAGGTACTTCGCATTGGCGGACAGGGAGTTGGCGATAAGGGTCGGCAACCGCTTGTATTGCCAGTCGGGCCAGAGCCAGGCCACCAGGGCGTAGGAAAGCAGGCAGCCGAGTAGGGTATCGAGCAGCCGGGGTCCGAGGATGGCGAAGCCGATGCCATCCAGCAGGTTGAACGCCATCAGCACGTAGAGGGTGATGAAGCAGACGGCGGCGCTGTAGTTGCTGCGCACCTGGGTGAAAAACAGGAAGGCGGCCAGCCCCATGATCCCCAGTTGCAGGTGCAGCTCGGGGAAGAACCAGAGCACGGGCACGCCGATGAGGATACCGGCAAAGGTGCCGAGCATCCGCTGCACCAGGCGACGGCGGGTGGCGCTGTAGCTCGGCTGGCAGACGAACAATACGGTGAGCAGGATCCAGTACCCCTTGTCCAGGTGAAACGCCTGCAGAATGCCATAGCCCACTACCAGCCCGAGGGAGAGCCGCAGGGCATGGCGAAACACCATGGAGTTCGGGGTCAGGTTCTGCCTGAGCAATGCCAGCAGGGGCAGGGCGATCGGCCGTGCCAGGGGAGGCAGGCTGGTGGGCGGCGCGGCGGGGTTTTGCAGCTCTTCGGCGCTTTGCAGCAACTGGTTGATGCTGGCCAGGTTGCGACGCAGGAACTTCATCGGTGTCAGCAGGGTCTTGGGGTAGTGCTGCTTGAGGTGGGTGAACTCCAGCTGATCGCCGAGGGCCTCCAGGGTCCAGTGAATGCGTTTGTGGTGGGTGTAGGGCTTGTGCACCAGGATGGCGTAGCCAAGCTGCTGACAGGCGTCGGCAAGCTGTGACAGCACCTCCTGGAAGCCGTCGAGGACGATGCCCTGCTTGAGCTCCGCTTCCAGCTTGCTGTAGGGGTAGTGGCTGGAGGTGGCCCGCTCCTGGATCTCCAGGGCAAGCAGGTAGAGGCGCAGCAGGCCCGCGAGCTCGGGGGCAACCCCGTGGCGGCCGGGGGCATGAAGACGGGCATTGAGCGCCGTCTTGGCCTGGTTCAGGGCATTGACCAGGTTGATGTTGAGCTGGGCCAGATTGTGGCGGATGGCCTGGGCGCCGTGTTCGTCGGCCGGGAAGAAGCGGGATTTCTCCTGCAAGTAGCGGGCGAGGGCGAAGTAGCTCTGGGCCAGTTGCTCGTGCAGGGTCTTGTAGGGCAGCAGCCAGAGCCAGACCAGGGACACCAGGCCGTACCAGAGGGCCCCGGCGCACAGGGCCAGCGGCTGATAGAAGAGATCCGGCGCCTTGGCGGCCCCCAGCATGGTGTAGATGGCAATCAGCAGGGAACCAAAGCTGATGGTGGCGTAGCGCTGGCCGAGGGCACCCACCATGACGAAGATAAAGGTGGAGCCCGCGAGCCCGATGGCAAAGAGCCAGGGGGTGGGGAAGAGATACTGCACGCACAATGAGGCGAACAGGAAGCAGAGCAGGGTCATGGCGAGGTTCTTGACCCGGCCCCAGAGGCTGTCGTCGGTCTCGGCGATGGCGCCGGCCACCACCCCGAGGGAGAGCAGCACGGTGAGCTGGATGTCACCGGTTGCCAGCGCGAAGGCGAGCAGCCCCGCGATGGCGAGCAGGACCTTGAGGGCGAAATAGATGTGGCTGTCTGTCAGCAGCCGGCGCAGCAGGCCGGAGAAATCCATCTGCATGCTAGGAACCACCCTTGAACGAGGTGAAATCGATGTGGCTGTCGGTCAGCAGACGGCGCAATAAACCTGAGAAGTCCATGGGCATGGGATGAAGGCAACCCTTGAGCGAAACGAAAGCGACAGCATAACCTGTCGATAACGAAACGGCCCTGATTTGGATCAGGGCCACTTCGCTTCATATCCTTGATTTGCAACTTATCCTGACAGAAATGGGCGCCAATAAAAACCCCGCCGAAGCGGGGTCTTGTGCATCTTAAGCATCCATCAGTTGCGGTTGCCGCCAAGCAGGCTCAGCAGGCTCAGGAAGATGTTGTAGATGGAGACATACAGAGTGACGGTGGCAGAGATGTAGTTGGTCTCGCCGCCGCGCACGATCTGCTGGGTGGTGAGCAGGATGGCGCCGGAGGAGAAGAGCATGAACATGGCGGACAGGGCCAGGCTCAGGGCGCTCATCTGCAGGAAGATATTGGCAACCATGGCTACCAGCAGTACCCAGAACCCGACGAACAGCATGCCGCCGAGGAAGGAAAGATCCCGCTTGGTGGTCAGGGCATAGGCAGACAGGCCGAAGAAGGTGAGCGCAGTACCGCCCAGCGCCGTCATCACGATCTCGCCGCCGCCGTTGTTCATGTACATGTTGATGATGGGGCCGAGGCTATAGCCCAGCAGGCCGGTCAGGGCGAAGGTGAACACCAGCCCCATGCCGTTGTCACGGTTCTTCTCGGTCAGGAACATCAGGCCGTAGACACCGATGAGGAACACGGCCCAGTGCAGGGGCGGCATGTTCATGACGGTTGCTACCCCGGCTACCACGGCTGAGAAGCCAAGAGTGAGGGAGAGCAGCATGTAGGTGTTGCGCAGCACCTTGTTGGTGTCGCGCACGGCACCCTGGGTGCCAGTGTAGATAGAACGGGTATCCATCTTGATGTCCTCTTGATTTCCGGGGTGAAGCGACCATTTGTGCTTCGTTAACGCATTGTATGCACTGAATGTGTGGATGACGAGCGCTGATTTCAAGCGCCACCCCACCTGCGTGGTGCCTACTATCCCAGAGCAAAGATGTATTGCGCATGAACAAGGAGGCTCAAGGCGTTGCAGAGGGCGCCTGCTCCTGTTCTTTACCCTGTCTGGCGATCCGCGTCGGCGAGAAGCCGAACTGCTTTCTAAACGCCGTAATGAAATTGGCCACATGGTCATAGCCGGCGTGGGCGGCGGCCCCTTGCAGAGAGAGGCTGCGCGCCTCCAGCCTGGCCCGCGCTTCTTGCAGCTTTCGCTGGCGAAGGTAGCGCTGCAGGCTCATGCCCAGCTCTTTTTTTGCGGCCCGCTGCAAGGTGGAGACGCTCATGCCGAGGGTGGCCGCGATCTCGGTCAGGGTCATCTCGTCCACTTTTTCATCCCTGAGCAGCATCTTGAGGCGCGTCGGTTGCTCGTTCTGGCGCTGGCAACAGGAGGAGGCGGCCTGCTGGAGGTGGGTCATCAGGCTCTCCCATACACTGAGGGCAAAGGCCTTGCGCATCAGCATCTCGGAGGCGTTCTGGCTGCTGGTGAGATTGAGCGCTTCCGCAATCTGTCCAAGGGCAGCTGGCAGGGTCCAGTCGACGCGGCTCAGGTGGCGGCTGAAGGTCTGTGCGAAAGCCTTGCGATGCGCCTGTGCCAGATTGTGGGCGAGCCAGGTGTGGTCCAGGGAGAGGACGATGCTGCGGCTGCGCACCTGGGCTTTGGCCGCCCCCTGCACGATGTCGGGCTCGGTATAGAGGATGGCGGTTGCCACTATGGGGTCGGACTCGTGGAAGCGACACCCCTTGAGCCTGTGAGTGGCGCCATAGGTCATCAGGGCCCGGCTCTCGAGGGGAATGGCGATGATCAACTGCGGCGGCAACTCCCGCTCGGTGGCGAAGTCTGCCTTGTGAACGATGTCCTTGTTGTGAAAGCGAAGACCCTCCTGGATCACCAGGTTCTCCACCCTGCCGGTGAAGCGCCCCCGCTGGCGTGCGCTGGTATCCCTTGCCACTGTGTCAGTCATGTGCAATTTGACCATGTCGAAGAGTGAAATGACCACACCGCAAAACTGCGGCGGAAGATGGAGTGATATATTAGCCCCCGGAAAATCAAATGAAAATGATTATCATCTCTATCTTGGGGTCACTCTTACTATGGTTGTCTTGAAGGATAAAGCGCGAAGCCCGCTGGCTCTGGCCATCTCTGCCGCTCTGGCCGTCACCTTTGCCGCCCCGGCAGGGGCACACACACCGGACATCAAGCCGGACGAAACCCTGGTCGTCTATGGCAATCCACTCTACGGGATGTCGCCGTCGGAGGAGACGGGAGGCTATGGGGTCGACTCGGCCACCGTCGGCACCAAGACGCCGGCGGCCCTCAAAGACATCCCCCAGTCGATCACCGTGTTGACCAACGACTACATCGAGGAGCGCAACTTCGTGGCGGTGGACGATCTGGCCAAGTTCACGCCGGGTCTGCGCACCCTGGTCAATGACAGCGGTCGCTCCTCCATCTTCTCCCGTGGCTATGAGTACGACGAAGTGAACCTCAACGGCCTGCCATCGCCCATGCAGAGCAAGTACGGCACCCTGCCGTCGCTGGCGGCGGTGGATCGGGTGGAGATCATGCGGGGCCCCTCCGGCCTCTTCAACAGCACCAGCGAGCTGGGGGGCGTGATCAACATGGTGCTCAAGCGTCCGACCGACGCCTTCAAGGGCTCGGTCACGGCGCGCTATGGCAGCTGGGACAGGCATTACCTGGAGGCGGACATGGGGGGCGCACTCAACGACGAGGGTTCCCTGCGCGGCCGCGTCGTGGTGGCCAACGCCGACATCAAGAACCAGGTGGACTACAACAACAACGACAACGGTACCTACTACGGCACCCTGGAGTTCGATCTCTCGGATCGCACCCGCCTCTCCGTCTACGCCCTGCACCAGACCAAGGACATCCTGCCCACCAACGGCCTGCCGGCGTACAAGGACGGCTCCCTGCTCGACATCGGCCGCAGCACCTACCTGGGGTCGGCTGAAGACTTCTTCGACGCCGACACCACGGATGTGGGGGCCTCGCTGCAACACGCCTTTGCCAACGGCGGGGTGGGCCAGGTCTCGGCCCGCTACATGGATCACGACATGCGGCTGGAGCAGACCTTCACCAACGGCTCCGTGGACGCGGCGGGCAACACCGGGCTGATGTTCAACGGCCAGGGGAACCAGCAGAAGAACATGGCCTTCGATGCCAACTACAGCCAGATGTTCGATCTGTTGGGGCACAAGAGCGAGTTTGTGCTGGGCTCCGACTACAAGCGCTACGAGTCAGACATCCAGACCTACACCAACCGCAACCTCGGCAAGATCAATGTGTTCGATTTCGACCCGACCCGGGTCGCCAAGCCGGACTACAGCTACACCAAGAATGACCATGAGGAGCAGTCGGAGCTCGGTCTGTATGGCAAGGTGACCTGGCGTCTGCTGGAGCCGCTGGCGGTGATCACCGGGGCCCGCGTCTCCTGGTACGATCTGGATGCCGTCAGCACGACCCTGAGTTCCGGAGCCCAGAGTGGCGAGTCCAATGCGTTCAACGGCAAGCTCACCCCCTACGCGGGGGCCGTCTATGACCTGAGCGACGCACACGCCTGGTATGCCAGCTACTCCAAGGTGTTCAAACCCCAGACCAGCCAGGACGAGAGCGGCAACCTGCTCAAGCCCCGGGAGGGCAGCCAGTGGGAAACCGGCATCAAGTCCTCGCTGCGTGACGGCCTGCTCAACACCCGGGCGACCCTCTTCCTGATGAAGGACGACAACATCGCGGCCCAGGCCTACGACGATCAGGGCATTGCCATCACCAACACCTACTGGGCCACCGGCAAGGTGGAGACGCAAGGGGTGGAGCTGGAGGCGAGCGGCTATCTCAGCCAGAACTGGATGGTGATGACCGGCTATACCTTCACCGACATCGAGGAGAAGGCCGGGGATCACAACCCGAAATTCGACACCATCCCCCGTCACGCCCTCTCACTCTGGACCGACTACCACCTGGCCGACTGGGTGCAGGGGCTGCACCTCGGGGCCGGGATGACGGCGGTGAGCGACTACGGCTTCAACCAGAAGGGGGTCGAGACCCATCAGGGGGGCTATGCCCTGTTCGATGCGGCGGTGCGTTACGAGATCAACGACAGGATGCAGGCGACCCTGAACCTCTACAACCTGCTCGACCGGGAGTACTTCTACCGGGTCGGCTCCACCAGCACCTTCAATATGTACGGCGAGCCGGCGAACCTGATGGCAGGCTTCACCTACAAGCTGTAACGACCGACGACAGCAGGGCCTCGGGCCCTGTTGTCGTCTCTGTGCGCCGCCCTACGGGGGATCCCCAAGGCTGGCGACGCAATCCTGGTTCATCCAATGACAAGACTCATCATCCTGCTGCTCACCATGATCACACTCTCTTCTGCCCAGGCAGACATGCTCCACTACGCCCAGCGCTTCACCCACCATTCGGCCCTGCTGGGGGAGACGCGGCAATACAGCGTCTCTCTGCCCCAGGAATATGAGCGCGAGCCCGGGGCTCGGTTCCCCGTGCTCTATCTGCTCGACGGGGAGAAGAGTCTGCTGGAGGTTGTCGGCATCACCCGGGCCCTGCGGGCCGGGCTCAATCCGGCGATTCCCCCCCTCATCATCGTCGCGGTGCACAACACCGACCGGATGCGGGATTACACCCCGAGCCACACCATGACCTTGCCCAATGGGGCACCGGCGGGGCCCGGCTATGCCGTGACGGGGGGCGGGCCCCGGTTCCTGCGCTATCTGAGTGAGGAGCTGCGCCCCCTCATCGAGGAGAGGTTTCGGACCCAGGCGCCGGCCCTGCTGGTGGGCCACTCCCTCGGCGGCCTGCTGGCGCTCGATGCACAGGCGCAAGATAGCGGCCAGTTCCAGGGAGTGATCGCCATCGACGCCAGCCTCTGGTTCGATTACCCCCGCAATTACGAGCGCATCGCGTCGGAGTTGACCGGGCCGCTCAAGCACGCCTCCTCGCTGTTCATGGCGGTGGCCAACAACCCCTTCACCCCGGGATTCGGGCGCTCGGCGTTTCACCGGGATCGCCTGCAGCAGTTTGCGCGGCAGGTAGTGGGGGCACCCGGCGCAAACCTGCACGTCACCAGCCGCTACTTCGAGGAGGAGGATCATCACAGCGTCTACCACCCCGCCGTCTATCAGGGACTCCAGTGGCTGTTTCAGGGCTACCGGATGGATCTGGCGCCCGGGCACTTCAGCCGACAGGGGGTGATCGCCCGCTTTGATGCCCTGAACCGCCACCTCGGCAGCGCACTGCGCCCGGAGCTGGGGAGCCTGCGGGACATCAGGGAGAAGGCCGCGCGCTGGCCGCAGATGGCGATCTCCGTGGACGAGGCCGATGCCCTGCTGACCCACTACTACGGGTCGAAGCCGTGAAAAGCCGATATTTTTGCCTGTGTCTGGAATCGTCACAACGGCGCCGGAGACGGGTGTCGGTCCGGCGCCATCCCTGGGTAGACTGCCGAAACGAGGGGCGCCGGGTCGGTGCCCCGACAGAGGCAGGGAGTGAGCGATGGCGGTTGCAGGAAAGAGGGGAGGCATGCTGGCTCTGTGGTGCGGCGCACTCCTGATGTCGGGGTGCAGTGGGTTTGCGCCTGCGCCCATTCCCGTCACCTATCTGAGTCAGGATCCGCCCCCAGGCAGGCTGCCCCTTGGGGAGACCGCCTATGTGGATGACGGTCGCTGCCCACCAGGGCAGGTCAAGCGGCTCATCGGCGGGGACGCGAAGCACAATGTGCCAAGAAAGGTGGAGTGTGTGGCAAGACCGCAATGATGATGTGATTTTTACAGCCTGAAACATCCAAAAAAGAGCCATGAGGCAGTCGCCTTGGGGCTCTTTTCGTCTGGCTGGCCTGGTCGGTGTGATGCCGCAGCGGGCTAGAAGGCATCTCCAGGGACCCGCACCCAGCCTTCCATCAGGATGCGGGCGGAGCGGGACATCACCGCCTTGGTGACCGTCCACTGTCCCGCTACCTGCTCTGCCTGGGCTCCGACTCTCAGGGTGCCGGAGGGGTGGCCGAAGCGCACCGCTTCGCGCTCGCCGCCCCCGGCGGCCAGATTGACGAGGGTGCCGGGAATGGCCGCCGCCGTGCCGATGGCCACGGCGCAGGTGCCCATCATGGCGTGGTGCAGCTTGCCCATGGAGAGGGCCCGCACCAGCAGATCGATCTCGCCAGCAATAATCTCCTTGCCGCTGGCGGTGCGGTAATCCTTGGCGGGTGCGACGAAGGCAATTTTCGGGGTGTGCTGGCGAGTGGCCGCCTCTTCGGGGCGCTTGATGAGCCCCATGCGCAGGGCACCGGCAACCCGGATCGCCTCGAAACGGGCGAGCGCTTGCGGATCTGTGTTGATCGCCTCGCGCAGCTCGGTGCCCTCATAACCGATGTCCTCGGCGTTGACGAACACCGTGGGGATGCCGGCGCTGATCAGGGTGGCTTTCAGTACGCCGCTCTTTACAACAGACGCGGGTACCTCCAGATCGTCCACCAGATTGCCGGTGGGGAAGAGGGCGCTGCCGTCTTCACCCTCGTCGGACGGGTCGAGAAACTCCAGTACGATCTCGGCGGCGGGGAAGGTCACCCCGTCCAGCTCGAAATCGCCTGTCTCCTGCACCTGGCCGTTCGTCACCGGCACGTGGGCGAGGATGGTCTTGCCGATATTGGCCTGCCAGATCCGCACCTCACAGGTGCCGCTCTCCGGGATGCGGGACGGGTCCACCAGGTCGGCGTGGATGGCGAAGGCCCCGGCGCCGGTGGAGAGGTTGCCGCAGTTGCCGCTCCAGTCCACGAATGCCTTGTCGATGGCGACCTGGCCGTAGAGGTAGTCCACATCGTGATCGGGTTGCTGACTTTTGGAGAGGATCACGCACTTGGCTGTGGAGGAGGTGGCCCCCCCCATGCCGTCCATGTGGGCGCCGTAGGGGTCGGGGCTGCCGATGACCCGCAGGAAGAAGGCATCCCGTGCCGGGCCCGGCTGCTGGCAGCGCTCAGGCAGGTCAGATAAGCGAAAGAAGACCCCCTTGCTGGTGCCGCCACGAAGGTAGGTGGCCGGGATTTTTACTTGTGGTATGTGGGCCATAGAGAGTGTCCTGAGAAGAGTCATAGATCCTGCTCCCTCTGGGAGAAGGTGCCCGAAGGGCGGATAAGGGGGATTTCCCCTCACCCCAACCCTCTCCCAAAGGGAGAGGGTGCTTTATGCCTTCCCCTTTTTCAAAGGGGCGGGGTTGCGATTTAGCTTGCGGCCTTTTGCGCAGTCGACGCCAGGAAATCCTGGGCGAAGCGTTGCAGCACGCCGCCTGCCTCATAGACCGAGACCTCCTCGGCGGTGTCGAGGCGGCAGGTCATGGGCACCTGGATCACTTCGCCGCTGCGACGGCGGATCACCAGAGTGAGATCGGTGCGCGGCCGGCGTTCCCCCACCACGTCATAGGTCTCGGTGCCATCGAGGCCCAACGTGAGGCGGGTGGTGCCCGGTTTGAACTCGAGCGGCAGCACCCCCATGCCGATGAGGTTGGTGCGGTGAATGCGCTCGAAGCCTTCTGCCGCTATCACCTCCACCCCGGCAAGGCGCACCCCCTTGGCCGCCCAGTCACGGGACGAGCCTTGGCCGTAGTCGGCGCCGGCGACGATGATCAGCGGCTGCTTGCGCTCCATGTAGGTTTCGATGGCTTCCCACATCCGCATCACTTTGCCATCCGGCTCGACGCGGGCGAGGGACCCCTTCTGCACCACGCCGTTCACCACCGCCATCTCGTTGACCAGCTGGGGGTTGGCGAAGGTGGCGCGCTGGGCGGTCAGGTGATCGCCGCGGTGGGTGGCGTAGGAGTTGAAGTCCTCCTCCGGCAGGCCCATCTTCGCCAGGTATTCCCCCGCCGCGCTGCCGGGCAGGATGGCGTTGGAAGGGGAGAGGTGGTCTGTGGTGATGTTGTCCGGCAACAGCGCCAGGGGCCGCATGCCGCGCAGGGTGCGCTCGCCCGCCAGTGCCCCCTCCCAGTAAGGCGGGCGACGGATATAGGTGCTTTGCGCACGCCAGTCGTACAGGGGCGTCACCTTGGGACCCTGATCCTCTTCCTGGGTGAACATGGGGATATAGACCTGGCGGAACTGGGACGGCTTGACCGACGCCTTGACCACGGCGTCGATCTCTTCATCAGACGGCCAGATATCCTTGAGGCGAATTTCCTTGCCCTCCACCACCCCCAGCATATCTTTTTCAATGTCGAAGCGGATGGTGCCGGCGATGGCGTAGGCCACCACCAGGGGCGGGGAGGCGAGAAACGCCTGCTTGGCATAGGGATGGATGCGGCCGTCGAAGTTGCGGTTGCCCGACAGCACCGCCGTGGCATAGAGGTCCCGCTCGATGATCTCCTGCTGGATGGCGGGATCCAGGGCACCGGACATGCCGTTGCAGGTGGTGCAGGCAAACGCCACGACGCCGAAGCCGAGCCGCTCAAGTTCCTCGTCCAGTCCCGCCTCTTTCAAGTAGAGGGCGACTGTCTTGGAGCCGGGGGCGAGGGAGGATTTGACCCAGGGCTTGCGCATCAGGCCGAGCCGGTTGGCGTTGCGGGCCAACAGGCCTGCGGCGATCACGTTGCGCGGGTTGCTGGTGTTGGTGCAACTGGTGATGGCGGCGATGATGACGGCGCCATCGGGCAAGAGGCCGTCAGCCTCCTGGGCACGGGCCTTGTCCAGATCCACCGCGATGCCCCGCGTGGCAAGTTCGGTCACCGGCAGGCGACGGTGGGGATTGGAGGGGCCCGCCAGGGTGCGCACCACGCTCGACAAGTTAAAGTGCAGCACCCGCTCGTACTGGGCGCTCGCCAGGGCATCGGCCCAGAGACCGACCTCCCTGGCATAGGTTTCCACCAGCCTGACCTGCTCGTCGTCACGGCCAGTGAGCTTGAGGTAGTCGATGGTCTGCTGGTCGATGAAGAACATGGCCGCGGTAGCGCCATACTCCGGCGCCATGTTGGAGATGGTGGCCCGATCGCCGAGGGTGAGGGCGGCGGCCCCCTTGCCACGAAACTCCAGGTAGGCGCCGACCACCTTCTGCTGGCGCAGGAATTCGGTGAGGGAGAGCACCAGATCGGTGGCGGTGATGCCGGGTTGCGGCTTGCCGGAGAGCTCCACGCCGACGATCGAAGGCAGCCGCATCCAGGAGGCGCGCCCCAGCATGACGTTCTCGGCCTCTAACCCACCCACCCCCACCGCGATGACGCCCAGAGCGTCAACGTGGGGGGTGTGGCTGTCGGTGCCGACGCAGGTATCCGGGTAGGCGAGGCCGCGATCGGCGTGGATGACAGGGGACATCTTCTCCAGGTTGATCTGGTGCATGATGCCGTTGCCTGGCGGGATCACCTCGATGTTCTTGAACGCCTGCTTGGTCCAGTTGATGAAGTGGAAGCGATCCTCGTTGCGCCGATCCTCGATGGCGCGGTTCTTCTCGAATGCCTGGGGGTCAAAGCCGCCACATTCAACGGCCAGGGAATGGTCGACGATGAGCTGCACCGGCACGACCGGGTTCACCTGGGCGGGATCGCCCCCCTGATCGGCGATGGCGTCGCGAAGGCCAGCGAGGTCCACCAGGGCGGTCTGCCCCAGGATGTCGTGGCACACCACCCGTGCCGGGAACCAGGGGAAGTCGCGCTCGCGCTGGCCGAAAACGATCTGGCCGAGGCACTCGTCGAGGATGGCCGGATCGCATTTGCGAACCAGGTTCTCGGCGTGGACGCGGGCGGTGTAGGAGAGCCTGTCCCAGGCGCCGGGGGCGATGGCGTTGACCGCCTCCCTGGCATCGAAGTAGTCAAGCTGTGTGCCGGGCAGGGGCTTGCGATATTGCGTGTTGATCATCACTTGCGCTCCTTGAGCGGCACGAACTGGAGATCCTCCGGGCCGACGTAGTTGGCGCTCGGGCGGATGATCTTGCCGTCGATGCGCTGCTCGATGACATGGGCCGACCAGCCTGAGGTGCGGGCGATGACGAACAGCGGGGTGAACATGGCGGTGGGCACCCCCATCATGTGGTAGCTGACGGCGCTGAACCAGTCGAGGTTCGGGAACATCTTCTTGGCCTCCCACATGGTGGACTCCAGCCGCTCGGCGATGTCGAACATCTTGGTGTTGTGCTGCTCCTGGCTGAGCTCGCGCGCCACCTCCTTGATCACCTTGTTGCGGGGATCGGAGACGGTGTAGACCGGGTGGCCGAAGCCGATGACCACCTCCTTCTTCTCGATGCGGGCGCGAATGTCGGCCTCCGCCTCGTCCGGGTTCTCGTAGCGCTTCTGGATCTCGAAAGCCACCTCGTTGGCGCCCCCGTGCTTGGGCCCGCGCAGGGCACCGATGGCTCCCGTGATGCAGGAGTACATGTCCGAGCCGGTGCCGGCGATGACGCGGCCGGTGAAGGTGGAGGCGTTGAACTCGTGCTCGGCGTAGAGGATGAGGGAGGTGTGCATGGCGCGAACCCAGGAGTCGCGTGGCTTGTGCCCGTGCAGCAGGTGCAGGAAGTGGCCGCCGATGGAGTCGTCGTCGGTCTCCACATGGATGCGTTTACCGTTGTGACTGAAGTGGTACCAGTAGAGCAACACGGAGCCGAGACAGGCCATCAGCTTGTCGGCGATATCCCGGGCGCCCGGGTGGTTGTGATCGTCCTTCTCCGGCGACAGGCACCCCAGCACGGAGACGGCGGTGCGCATCACGTCCATGGGGTGGGCGGAGGGAGGCAACTGCTCCAGGGCGGTCCTGACCCCGGTGGGCAGGCCGCGCAGGGCCTTGAGCTTGGCCTTGTAGGCGGCGAGCTCCGCCACATTGGGCAGGTGGCCGTGCACCAGCAGGTGGGCTATCTCTTCAAACTCGCAGCTGGTGGCCACGTCCAGGATGTCGTAGCCACGGTAGTGCAGATCGTTGCCGCTGAGGCCCACGGTGCACAGGGCGGTATTGCCGGCGGCGGTGCCGGAAAGGGCGACGGATTTCTTCGGCTTGAAGCCGGTGGTTTCGGGCAGGGCGCTCATCACATGTTTCCTCATTCAGTCCGTTGATGCGCCAGCCGCCAGCATAAGGCGGCCGGTCGCCGCCTTATTCCTTGGTCGATAAGTCCTGGGTGAACAGCCTGTCCAGGGTCTGCTCGTAGTGGTGGTAACCGAGAAAATCGTAGAGGGACTCCCGGGTCTGCATGGTGTCGACCACGGCGCGCTGGTGGCCGTCGCGGCGAAGCGTCTGATAGACATTGAGGGCGGCCTGGTTGGCGGCGCGGGCGGCGCTCAGGGGGTAGAGCACCATGTCCACGCCATGCAAGGCGAGCGCCTCCTTGTCAAACAGCGCGGTCTTGCCGAACTCGGTCATGTTGGCGAGGATCGGCACCCCGGCCGCCTGCCTGAAGCGATCGTACTGGTCCAGCTCGGTGACCGCCTCGGCGAAGATCATGTCGGCGCCCGCCTCCACATAGGCGGCGGCCCGCTCCAGGGCCGAGCCCAGTCCTTCCACCGCCAGGGCGTCGGTGCGGGCCATGATGACGAAGTGCTCGTCCTGGCGGGCATCCACCGCGGCCTTGATCCTGTCCACCATCTCGGTGACGCTGACCACGGCCTTGTTCGGCCTGTGGCCGCAACGCTTCTGGGCCACCTGATCTTCCATGTGGACGGCGGCCACACCGCCGCGCTCGAAGGCGCGGATGGTGCGGGCGATGTTGAAGGCGCCCCCCCAGCCGGTGTCGATGTCCACCAGGAGTGGCACCTGGGTGGCAGCCGTGATGCGTTCGGCGTCGATGAGCACGTCATTCATGGAAGTCATGCCGAGATCCGGCAGGCCATAGGAGGCGTTCGCCACCCCGGCGCCGGAGAGATAGAGGGCCTGGAAGCCGCTGCGCTCTGCCATTAGCGCCATGTAGGCATTGATGGTGCCGACAATCTGCAGGGGCTTTTCGTTGGCCAGGGCCGTGCGAAAACGCCTGCCGGCCGAGGGGGAGAGGTTGGACATGGTGACTCCTTTCATGGGGTGCGTGTCTGCTGTATGTGTAGGGTGAACGGTATCATCTCACACTACGTTTACGTTAACGTCAATTATGCTTAGGTCCAAGGTTGCATCAAGTGTGCTCTCCCCTGACGGACCCCTGGCAATGCCAGTACCACAGACTCGTTGGAACCATTTTTTGGTGTGATGCATCGTGTGGGAGAGCGGTGAACCTGGGAAAATGCCGAGTGTTTTTTGGCCAAACCTGGGCTTTTGGGGTCAAAATCTTGCGCGGCGTCAAACAGGATGCAAATTGTGTCTCAGCCATCCTCCCCGACTGGGTCTCTGCGTTGCTTGCCCGTAGGCGTTTGGCTACGCTCAGTGGGTGATCAAACAAGGGGTGTGCGCCATGAAGAAAAGCCAGGTTCATCTCATCGACGAAGAGGTGGATTTTCCTGCCAATGAACAGCTGGTCTCCACTACGGACCTGCAGGGTGTGATCACCTACGCCAATGATCACTTCTGCCGGGTAGCGGGGTACAGCCGGGCCGAGCTCATCGGCCAGCACCACAACATGGTTCGCCACCCGGACATGCCCAAGGCCGCCTTTGCTGACCTCTGGGGCAAGCTCAAGCAGGGCAAACCCTGGCGCGGCATGGTGAAAAACCGCTGCAAGGATGGGCGTTACTATTGGGTGGATGCCTATGTCACCCCTATCTTCGAGCAGGGGCGGATCAATGGCTACCAGTCGGTCCGCAGTCGCGCCGCGCCGGAGATGAAAGCCGTGGCCGGGCGCACCTATGCCAGATTGAAGAGCGTGGAGCGGGGGGAGCGAAAGGGCGGATTGAGCCTGCGCCCGATGCGCCACGGGCTGGCCATCGTCGGTGTCTTGCTGATGCTGGCGGGGGGGGGGCTATCTGATGGGGCCCTGGGGGCCGTTGTTCACCCTGTTGCCTCTCTTGTGGCTGGCCCTGATCTATCGTGACACCCTCATCACTACCCCCCGTTATCTGCGACAGCTCGCGGACGAATATGACAGCCTGACCCGGCTCATCTATTCGGGGGAGGATGCCAGTGCCATTGCAGACTTCCACATCAAGCTGTTGCAGGCCAGGATCCGCACCGTCCTTGGACGAGTGGACGATGCGACCCTCTCCCTGCAGGATCTCGCGGTGCATCTGAAAACAGCCTCCAGCGAGGCAAGCGCCGACATCGCCGAACAGGATGTCCAGACCCAGCAGGTGGCGACTGCCATCACCGAGATGGCGGCGACAGCCCACGAGATTGCCCGCAATATCCTTGAGACGGATAACCAGATAGCCCAGGCCAAGGCGCACTGCCAACACACCGATCAGCAGCTGGAAGATACCCAGCACAGGGTGACGGAGCTGGCCACCCAGGCAGAGCATGCCTTCACGGCCGCCGTGGCACTGGCGGAGGAGTCGGACCGCATCGGTGTGCTGATGAGCGAGATCCAGGGCATTGCGGATCAGACCAATCTGCTGGCGCTCAACGCCGCCATCGAGGCGGCGCGGGCAGGGGAGCAGGGGCGAGGCTTTGCGGTGGTGGCGGACGAGGTGCGAACCCTCTCCACGCGCACCCACAAGGCGACCGAGCAGATCCAGAGCAGCATAGGCCAGATCCAGCGTACCCTGAACGGCTGGAAGGGAATGATGCAGCAGAACCTGCAACAGACCCAATCCTGCGTGACCCTGACCCGCAAGGGATCAGAGAGCCTGCATCAGGTGCTGGCGGAAATAGAACGGGTGGTGGACCTCTCGGCCCAGATCTCGACGGCGGCAGAGGAGCAGCAGGCGGTGGTGGAGGACATCAGCCGCAACGTCAACGCCATCTCCCAGCACTCCCACACCAACAGCAACAAGATGCAGGACATGGACGCTTCGAGCGACATCCTGCTCACCAAGGCTCGCCAGCTAAAATCCCTGGGGCAGACCTTCGGGTAAGAGCGGTCAGACTCATGCAATGCAGGAAGGCCACCCCTGGGGTGGCCTTCCTGTTTATTGGTTTCATGGGGGTATCGGCTCTGTGTGCCGGGAGATGAACCAGTCAGCCGGACTGCTCCGCCAGCGTGATGACGCGGCCGCCCTTGTCACAATACATGGCCCTGTCGGCTTGGATGAGCCACTGCTCCGGGCTCCAGTCATGCTGGTAGTGGCTGACGCCGATGCTGATGCCCACCTGCATCGGCTGGTCATTGACCACGAAGGGGGCCTGCATGGCCTGGCGGATCACGGCGGTGACCTCCTCTGCCTGACGGATATCGTAGCCCGGCAGCAGCAGGATGAACTCGTCCCCCGCCAAGCGGGCAAAATAGCACTGGTGGCCGATGGCGTCGTGGATCCGTCGGGCCAGCTGGCAGAGGATGGCATCCCCCTGGCTGTGGCCGAAGTTGTCGTTGATGCGCTTGAAGTCATTGAGATCGCAAAACAGCAGGCAGCCCGGATTGTCGCTTTGCACCTGGTGTTTCAACTGCTCCATCAGGCTCAGGCGATTGGGCAGCCCGGTAAGGGGATCGAGGCGGGCCAGTTGCAGTATCTCCTGCTCTCGCTGTTTGCGCAGGGCCACTTCCTGGTTGAGCCGCTTGTTGCTCATCAGAAGATAGAGGGAGAGCAGCAGGATGAGACCACCAACCCCCAGGCTCAGCAGGAACCATGGACGCCAGAAGCTCCACTGTTCTGAGGGAACCTGATAGAGAAAACGGGTCAGGGAGACCGGTTTGGCAAGGAGGCCTATCTCCACCAGCTGCTGCATGATGTGAGCGAAGCGATCCGGATTCATATACCCGATCTCCACATAGAGCGGCTGGATCATCTCCTTGCTCATCTGCAACTCGTATTCCATGTGGGCCTGACTGCGGTTGACGCCATACTCTGTGCGCAGCAGGGCGATGGCTTCCTCGGGGTGGGTGAGGGCATAGCGCCATCCCTTGAGGCTGGCTGCACGAAAACGTGCCACCCGCTCCGGATTGAGCCGCTCCTGTGCCTGGGTGGTGAAGAGAATGTCGCTGTAGAAATCGATGCCGTAGTTGCGAGGGTTGATGACGGACACCGAGATGCCGCGCTCTTCCAGATAGAAGGGCTCATTGCTCAGATAGGCGTTGAAGATGTCTATCCGGCCGGCGATCAGATCGTCGATGTTGACCGAAGTGGGGACCGGGATGAGCTGGCGCTCGTGAAGCCCCTGATAGTAGAGGGTGGCCAGCAGTTCGGCATCCTGATGACCCGGAAACATCATGATCCGTTTGCCACGCATGTCCGCAACGGTGAGAATGCCGCTGTCGCGGCGTGCCAGGAAGATGGAGGGAGAGTGCTGGTAGACGCTGGCCAGCGCCAGCAGCGGCTTGCCCTGGGCGTAGTGGGTCAGCACCTCGGTGTTGCCGACGCCAAAGTCGGCGCGTCCGGCCAGCACCTCCTGAACCGGACTTATTCCCTTGCCACCTGGCCTTATCTCGACATCCAGACCAGCGTCGGCGTAATACCCCTTGGCCTTGGCCATGTGATAGCCCACAAACTGGGGCTGATGCAGCCAGCGCAACTGCAATACCACCTTCTCCGGCAGATCACGTGTCCGTTCACTGGCCTGGAGGGGCGAGAAGCAAGTGATGCCAAGCAACAACAGCCAAAACAGGCATTTTTTCATTCGTGCGATTCTTGTGCTGAGGGTCCATGAAGATGGCCTGCAGGCCTGCATTCAAGTTGTTAACAAATAACATTCTAAAGGGTTATACATGTACCGGATACAATTGCAGCACAAAGATTTCATGGTGATCAACAAGCGTCCGGGCATTGGCATGCACGATGATGCCGGCGAGCCGGGTCTCGTCAATCGGGTCAGAATGGATACCGGTCTTGACCTCTATCCGGTCCATCGACTGGACAAGATGACCTCTGGGCTGGTGCTGCTGGCCCGCACCGCCGAAGCGAATCGCGCCCTCAGCATGGCTTTTGCGGCGCGGGAAGTGAGCAAGCAGTATCTGGCACTCTCCGATCGCAAGCCGAAGAAGAAGCAGGGCTGGGTGAAGGGTGACATGGAGAAAGGGCGAGGCGGCAGCTGGATGCTGAGCCGCACCCAGGATAACCCGGCCATTAGCTGGTTCGACTCCGTTTCGGTGCGCGAGGGGCTGCGCCTTTATCGTATCAAGCCCCGGACCGGCAAGACCCACCAGATCCGGGTGGCCTTGAAGAGCGTGGGAGCCCCCATCCTCGGAGATGAGCGTTACGGCGGCACGGCGGCGGATCGCGGTTATCTGCACGCCTGGCGCCTCGCCTTCACCCTGGCAGGTGAGAGCTTCGATCTCGTTTGTCCGCCCGATGAAGGAGCGCTGTTCCTCCTGCCCGAGTTGCATGCCGCCATCGCAGAGATCACCGAATGAGCGCAGCAACCGCGAGAGTCCCAGCCCACGGCTGGATCCTGGCCGACTTCGATGACACCCTAGCGCCGGATGACAGCCATGCGGGGTTGCTGCGTTTCATCTTGCGCCGCCGTATCTGGCCGCTGCTGCTGTGGCCACTGATGGCGTTCGGTGCCGTGATCTATCTGCTGCCAGGTCAGCGCAGTCGCGGCATTGCACTCATCTGGTGGGCCATCACCCTCGGGCTATCCCCCCTGGCCTGGCGCGCCCTGGTACGGCAGTACAGCCTGACCCGGCCCGGTCTGTATCGGGAGGCGCGAGCCCTCCTGACGGGGGAGGGGCACCGCTGCTGGGTCATCTCCGCCAGTCCCCGCGCCCTGGTCCGTGCCCAGCTCCATCGTCAACTGCCAAGGCTCCCTCACCGCATCATCGGCTCGCGGATGGGTTACCGTTTCGGCGGCCTGGTGCCGCGCTTCTATTGCCATGGCAGGCACAAGCTGCTGCCTGAGCTCCTGACCCTGGAGGCCGCACTCACCCTGAGTGACAGCCTGCACGATCTGCCCCTGCTGGCGTTGGGGGAGCAGGCCTGGCTCATCAACCCCACAAGGACTCGATTGTGGAAGATGAGGGCGGTACTGCCCCATATCGAACCCTGTTATTGGTCGTTGTAAGGCAAAGCTGACAGCCTTGCGGGACGCTAACGAGCGCAGTGCAAGGCTGGGGCTGTGATGTCACATTTCATTTACATTCTTTGGCGCGGATTCCCGCCAAACTATCTGAACGCCGCCCCTTCTCATTCCCTGCGCCCGCCACTCTAATGAAACAAGTTGTTAACAATGCCGTGCGGGCTGCCTGTCGAGCCCTTGCGGCGTGACCCGTTTCGTTATCAGTTCATCGCAAGGAGCGCATCATGACCACCCCTTCTTCCCGTACTCACACCATCAACCCCCTTGGCACCGACGGGTTTGAGTTCGTCGAGTACACGGCGCCGGATCTCAAGGGCATTGCGGCCCTCAAGGCGTTGTTCGTCTCACTGGGCTTTGCCGAAGTGGCCAAGCACAGGCACAAGCAGTGCTGGCTCTATCGCCAGGGGGACATCAACTTCGTGGTCAATGCCGAGCCCCACTCCCAGGCGGAGGAGTTTGCCCGGGCCCATGGTCCGAGCGTGTGCGGCATGGCGTTTCGGGTGAGCGATGCCGGCCGTGCCCAGCAGTACGCCATTGGCCAGGGGGCCAAGCCGTTTGTGGGCAAAATCGGCCCCATGGAACTCAACATCCCCGCCATCTACGGCATCGGCGAGAGTACCCTCTCCTTTGTCGATCGCTATGGCGAGCGCGGCTCCATCTATGACGTGGACTTTATCTTCTACCCCGACTGGCAGGCCCGCATGGCCGAGGTGGACGCAGGGCTCTATGAGATCGACCACCTGACCCACAACGTCCATCGCGGCAATATGAACCTCTGGTCGAATTTCTACGAGCGGATCGGCAACTTCCGGGAAATCCGCTACTTCGACATCGAGGGCAAGCTGACAGGACTGCACTCGCGCGCCATGACGGCCCCTTGCGGCAAAATTCGCATCCCCATCAACGAGTCGGCGGACGACAAGTCCCAGATAGAGGAGTACCTGCGCCAGTACAAGGGGGAGGGGATCCAGCACATCGCGCTCGCCTCTGCCGACATCTATCACACCATCCGCACGCTCAGAGGGCGGGGAACCGGCTTCATGCCGACGCCGGACACCTACTACGAGAAGGTGGACAGCCGGGTCGCGGGTCATCAGGAGGATCTGGCCGCGCTGAAGGCGCTGCGCATCCTCATCGACGGCTCGCCGACGAAGGACGGCATCCTGCTGCAGATCTTCACGGACACCGTCATCGGGCCCGTGTTCTTCGAGATCATCCAGCGCAAGGGCAACGAGGGCTTTGGTGAGGGCAACTTCCAGGCATTGTTCGAATCTATCGAGCTGGATCAGATCCGCCGTGGCGTGCTGGACGGATCCACGCAAGGGGAGGTGAACAGTGCCGCGCAGGGCCAGAAAAACGGAGAACCGAGCGATGCGTAACTGGATAAGCTTCCCCCATCGGGAGGGAACCCACTCCCGCCAGGCCCATGCCGATCTGCCGGAGCAGGCCATCTATGAGCGCGAGCTGGGGCGCTCGGGCTTCTTCGGTCCGGCCACCCACATGCACCACAAGCATGCTCCCACCGACTGGGTCAACTGGGAGGGGCCGCTTCGGCCACGGGCGTTTGACTTGAACGATCTGCAGGAGGAGGTGAGCTCCCTCTCCCCCTGGGTGATGCCGGATATTCTCAGCAACCCCCACTGCCGCTACCGCATCTGGCGCCTGCATGAGCCCATGCCGTTTCTGGTGCGCAACGCCGATGGCGACGAGCTCCTGTTCATTCACGAGGGGAGCGGAGAGTTCTACTGCGACTACGGACACCTCATCTTGAGAGATGGCGACTATGTGGTGATCCCCCGTGGCACCATGTGGCGCATCGAGCCCACCGCGCCCCTCTTCATCCTGATGATAGAGGCGACGGAAGACAGTTATCAGCTGCCGGACAAGGGACTGGTGGGCAATCACGCCATCTTCGATCCGGCGGCCCTGGACGTGCCCGCCATCAACGAGCGCTTCCTTGCCCAGCAGGATGAAAACCCCTGGTCGCTGCAGATCAAGCGCCACGATCAGGTCTCGGTCGTCACCTGGCCGTTCAACCCGCTGGATGCACAAGGGTGGCACGGGGACTTGTGCGTGGTGCGCCTCAACTGGCGGGATATCCGCCCGCTGATGAGCCACCGCTACCACCTGCCTCCCTCGGCCCACACCACCTTCGTGGCGAGCCGGTTCGTGGTCTGCACCTTCGTGCCGCGTCCCATCGAGAGTGACCCAGGCGCCCTGCGGGTGCCCTTCTACCACAGCAACGACGACTTCGACGAAGTGCTATTCTACCACGCCGGGGACTTCTTCAGCCGGGACAACATCAAGCGGGGCATGGTCACCTTCCACCCTGCCGGCTTCACCCATGGTCCCCATCCCAAGGCCTTTGCGGCAGGGCAGGCCCATGCCAAGACCTTCACCGACGAGGTGGCGGTGATGCTCGACACCCGGGATGCCCTGGCCGTCGGCCCGATCTGCGAAGGGGTCGAACACCCCGGTTATGTCACCAGCTGGCAGCGTCCAGAGACGCTCGGCAAATAAGGAATTCGATATGAAACTGGCAACCCTGAACAATGGCAAGCGCGACGGCGCCCTGGTGGTGGTGAGCCGCGATCTGGCGCGCGCCGTCCATGTGACGACCATCGCCCCGACCCTGCAGTCGGCCCTCGACCAGTGGGGAGAAGTGGCGCCGCAATTGGCGAAGGTTTATCAGCGACTCAACGAGGGCGCCTGCCCCGACGCCTTCCCCTTCGATGAGGAGGCGTGCCTCTCCCCGCTGCCCCGCGCCTACCAGTGGATTGACGGCAGTGCCTACGTCAATCACGTGGAGCTGGTGCGCAAGGCGCGCGGCGCCGACATGCCAGAAAGCTTCTGGCACGATCCCCTGATGTATCAGGGAGGCTCTGACAGCTTCCTGCCGCCCCGTGGCCCCATCGTGATGGGCTCCGAGGAGTGGGGGATCGACTTCGAGTCGGAAGTCGCCGTCATCACCGACGACGTGCCCATGGGCACCCGTTCGCAGGGGGCGGCGAGCCACATCAAGCTCTTGATGCTGGTCAACGACGTGAGCCTGCGCAACCTCATTCCCGGGGAGCTTGCCAAGGGCTTTGGCTTCTTCCAGTCCAAGCCCTCCAGCAGCTTCTCGCCGGTGGCTATCACCCCGGACGAGCTGGGGGATGACTGGCGCGATGGCAAGGTCCACCTGCCCCTGGTGACCCACCTCAACGGCGCCCTGTTCGGGCAACCCGACGCCGGGGTGGACATGACCTTCAACTTTGATGAGCTGATTGCCCATGCCGCCAAGACAAGGCCGCTTGGGGCGGGTTGCATCATCGGCTCGGGCACCGTCTCCAACTACGACAGAAGCCGGGGATCCTCCTGCCTTGCCGAGCGGCGGATGCTGGAAATTATCGAGTCAGGTCAAGCCACTACACCCTTTCTGCGCTTTGGTGATACAGTGTCCATCGCGATGCAGGATCGCAACGGGATGAGTCTGTTTGGCACCATTTTGCAGCGGGTCACGCAAGCAACGGCCGAGCGGGCGAGCTAGGAGAGCCCGACCCCTGGAGGGGCGGGCGACACGGCAGGTGGCAGACACCTGCCACCACAGGGACACACTATGCTGCAGTTGTTTGGATATTGGCGCTCATCGGCCAGCTTTCGCGTGCGTTTGGTACTGCAACTCAAGGGGCTCGATTATGAGCAGCACCCGGTCAACTTGCGGCAGGGTGAGCAGAAGGAGAAGGCCTACCGCCGGGTCAATCCCCAGGGACTGGTGCCGTTTCTCGTGGACGATGACGTGCATCTGGGTCAGTCGGTGGCCATCATGGAGTACCTCGACGAGACCTATCCCGCCTACCCCCTGATGCCCTCCGCGCCCATCGAACGTGCCCGGGTGCGCCAGATAGTCAACATGATCGCCTGTGACACCCACCCCCTCAACAACCTGCGCGTGCTGCACTACCTGGAGCAGGAGTTGGGGCAGAGCAAGATGGCGCGGGATGCCTGGTATCGCCACTGGATAGACGAGACCTTCACCGCGCTGGAGCAGCTTCTCATGACCACCGCCGGCATCTATTGCGTGGGCAACGAGGTCACCCTGGCGGACTGCATGCTGGTGCCCCAGGTCTACAACGCCCGCCGCTTCGACATGACCCTGGATGACTACCCCACCATTGCGCGCATCGTCGCCAACTGCGAGCAGTTGCAGGCCTTTATCAAGGCGGCCCCCGCCAATCAGCCGGATGCCCAGCCCTGAAGCTGTGCAGACCGGGCCAGCGCGTTGGCCCGGTCTGCCATCTCTTTCCTTGCCCGGGTTATCTTGCTCGCCTCAGGGCGTGCCATTGGCCCCATAGCGTCGAAACCCCGGCCGCTCTTTCAGTCGCTGGTAGTAGTCGTCCACGGCGGGTAGCGACGGGCGATCATAGGGCGTCTCCAGCCAGCGGTTGACTGACAGCCCGATGGGAATGTCTGCCAGCGAGAAGTGCGGACCGGCCACATATCCTCCGGTTGTTTGAAGCTGTCTCTCCAGGATCTCCATGCAGTGAGACCACTGCAGGCAAGCTGCGTGAAGGGCCTGATGGTCTTGATGCTGGGGGGAGCGCCTCACCAGCGACAGGAAGGCGTAGCGCCAGGCGCTGTTCAAGTCCGATGCCTGCCAGTCAATCCATTGATCGACCCGAGCCCTGGCTCTCGCCTCGGCGGGATAGAGTGCATTGGCACCATGGCGCGTCGCCAGGTAGCGGATGATGGTGTTCGACTCCCACAGCGTAAAATCCTCATCCTGAATGACGGGCACCATGGCATTGGGGTTGAGCGCCAGAAACGCCGGGGTGTCCGTGGGTTTGAAGCCGGATCCCCACTCCTCCAGCTCGAACGGGAGGGTCAGCTCAGCACAGGTCCACAGTACCTTGCGCACATTGATTGACGACGCCTTGCCCAGTATTCGCAACATCTTTTTCGTCCTTGTCCGGGGTGATGGATGGCCTGTTTGTCGCAGACATGCCACTTCCCTGTTTGCGCTTCCATCAAGGCCCTGTACTGTCACTGACCGTGCGGGGCCCTGTTTGATTGACTGGCGAGTCAGCCGTGGGTGGTCCTGGGCTGGAAATAGGCGATAAATTTGCCGAGTTTCTCCCCGTCGTAACTCTTCCCCTTCTCCAGCAGCCCGGTGTTGAAGGACTCGAGCAGCCTGCCTTTGGCATCCAGCACGTAGAAGTGGGGGACCCCCAGATACTCGGGATAGTCTTTCAGGAAGGATTCATTCTTGTTCTGCTCGCTGACGTTCACCTTGACCACCACGAAGGTGCGGTTGAGCTGGCCGGCGAGATCGGGTTCCCGGTCCAGAAAGCGGTTCATCTCCTGGCACCAACTGCACCATTCGCCCCCCACCAGCAACAGGACTTTCTTGCCCTCGGCACTGGCCTTGGCGGTAGCGGCGGCGAGATCGCGGGCCGGATCCCGCGTCTCGTCATAACCCTGGCTGTAATCGGGCAGGCTCTGACTCCAGAGGTGGTCGCCCGCGCAGGCGGCGCCATTGAAAAGGAGGGTGCCCAGTATCAGGGGCAGTAACAGTCGTTTCATGGTCTCTTCCTTGTGTCGTTATCTTTGCTTCCAGGCGCAGACAATGTGACACGAGGCGTTTCCTGCGCCAAGCCGCAAACAGGGAAGGGGAAGGCAAAAAGCGGCAATGGAATGGCAGAAAACAACAAAGCCCCTCGAGAGGGGCTTTGTATTCAGGTCAGGGGCGATCAGTAACCCTGCTGGTGGACGTCCATCACGGCGCGACCGGAGGGATCGGCCATCTCCTTGAACTTGGCATCCCATTCGAGCGCGGTCGGGGTGGAGCAGGCGACCGACTTGCCGTAGGGCACGGTGCGGGCGGCGGACTCCAGCGGGAAGTGCTCGTCGAAGATGGCGCGGTAGTAGTACGCCTCCTTGGTGAGCGGGGTGTTGACGGGGAAGCGGAAGGCGGCCGCCTCGAACATCTGATCCGTCACCTCTTCCTCGACCATGGCTTTCAGGCTGTCAATCCAGGAGTAGCCTACGCCGTCGGAGAACTGCTCCTTCTGGCGCCACGCCACTTCGTGGGGGAGCAGATCCTCGAAGGCTTCCCGCAGGATGTGCTTCTCGATCTTGCCCTTGCCGCACATCTTGTCGGCGGGATTGAGGCGCATCGCCACGTCCATGAACTCCTTGTCGAGGAAGGGCACGCGGCCTTCCACGCCCCAGGCGGCCATGGACTTGTTGGCCCGCAGGCAGTCATAGAGGTGCAGGGAGGCGAGCTTGCGCACGTTCTCTTCGTGGAACTCGCGGGCGTTGGGGGCCTTGTGGAAGTAGAGGTAGCCGCCGAACAGCTCGTCGGAGCCCTCTCCCGACAGCACCATCTTGATCCCCATCGCCTTGATGTAGCGGGCCATCAGATACATGGGCGTGGAGGCGCGGATGGTGGTGACGTCATAGGTCTCGAGGTGATAGATGACGTCCCGCAGGGCATCCAGCCCTTCCTGCACGGTGAAGTGGATCTGGTGGTGGATGGTGCCGAGGTGATCGGCCACCTTGCGGGCGGCAGCGAGATCCGGCGACCCTTCCAGGCCGACGGCGAAGGAGTGCAGCTGGGGCCACCAGGCTTCGCTCTTGCCATCGTCTTCCACCCGGCGGGCGGCATAGAGCTTGGTGATGGCGGAGATGACGGACGAATCCAGACCACCGGAGAGCAGCACGCCGTAGGGCACGTCGCACATCAGCTGGCGCTTGACCGCCGCTTCCAGGGCCGCTTTGAGCTCGGCCTTGTCGCTGACGTTGTGCTCGACCGGCGCGTACTCCATCCAGTCCCGTTTATACCACTGTTTAAGCTCGCCATCCTTGCTCCACAGGTAGTGTCCCGGCGGGAAGGTCTCGACGCTCTTGCACACGGGCACCAGGGCCTTCATCTCGGAGGCGACATAGAAGTTGCCGTGTTCGTCGCGGCCGGTATAGAGGGGGATGATCCCCATGTGGTCGCGACCAATCAGGTAGGCATCCTGCTCGGCGTCATAGAGGATGAAGGCGAAGATGCCGTTCAGATCGTCCAGGAACGCCGGGCCCTTCTCCTTGTAGAGGGCCAGCAGCACTTCACAGTCGGAGTGGGTCTGGAACTGGAAGTCGACCTTGAGGTTCTTCTCCAGCTCCTTGTGGTTGTAGATCTCGCCGTTGACGGCCAATACGTGCGTGCGCTCGGGATTGTAGAGAGGCTGTGCGCCGTTGCCCGGATCGACGATGGCCAGGCGCTCGTGCACCAGGATGGCCTTGTCGGAGCTGTAGACGCCGGACCAGTCAGGCCCGCGGTGACGCAGTCGCTTGGACATCTCCAGGGCCGATTTGCGCAGGGCAGTGGCGTCGGTCTTGATGTCCAGAATGCCGAAAATAGAACACATTGGCGGTAATCCTCTTGATTTTTATATGAGCCCCCCACGTTTGGGCTCGAAATTCCATTTACATTCCTCGCCAATCACAATGCCTAGCGGAAAACCCTTTTGCAAGCGGGAAAACCGCAGAAAATCATGCCGTAAGCGTCAAGTTGCGCAGGGGATGGCGGCCGTCCGGCCGCCTGAAGAGAGAGGGTCAGGGTTGACGTGCGCGTCAACTCGCGTCGGGTTCGAAGATCACATAGAGCTTGCGACAAGGGGTGAGGGTCTCCCACTGCCCGACAAAACCGGCGGGAATGACGAACTGAACCCCCGGTTTGAGGTGCAGCCGGCCGCCCTGCTCGTCGTGGATCACCGCCTCCCCTTCCAGCATCTGGCAGTATTCGTGTTCGGTATAGTGAACGGCCCAGCAGCCCGGCTCGCAAGCCCAGAAGCCCACGTGAAACTGCTGGCTCGGGTCGGAGTAGTGGTTCCATGCCGTCTGGCTCGGCGTCCCGGCCCTGATGCGCTCGGGGGCCGGCATCAGCGGGGTGGGGGAGACAGTGTGTTTGTCCAGCAGGATCCAGTCGTTCAGGCTCTTCATGGTGCGTCCTTGAGTGGCGAAGGAGCATCCTGCTCCCGTTTAGTTTGTTTAACGATTTTGCGCTTACGTTAAACGAAACGGGCCCCCTTTGCCAAGGGGGCCCGTGCAGGCTGAAGGCTACCGGAAGGGCGGCACCCGGGATCAGACGATGTCGATGTCCACCACGGAGTCAAAGATGTGGTTCGGTCGAAACGGCATGCGGTCGATGTCCGCCACCTTGCTCACCCCGGAGAGCACCAGCACCGTCTCGAGACCGGCCTGGAAGCCTGCCAGGATGTCGGTGCGCAGGTTGTCGCCGATGATGATGGTGTCGTCGGAGTGGGCCTCCATCCGGTTGAGGGCCGCGCGAATGATCCAGGCGCTCGGCTTGCCGACATAGAAGGGCTTCTTGCCGGTCATCCGCTCGATGGGGGCGCACAGGGCGCCGCAGGCCGGGTACATCAGGGGGCCGTGGGTGTCGGGGTTGGTGGCGATGAAGCGGGCCCCCTGATCCACGAACTTGGCGCCCTGCTGCATCATGGTCCAGTTGTAGTTGCGGGTCTCCCCCACCACCACGAAGTCCGGGTCGATATCGGTGATGGTGAAGCCGGCCTTGTAGAGCTCGTGGGTCAGGGCCCCTTCGCCAATCACATAGGCCTTCTTACCATCCTGGCGCTTGAGAAAGTCGGCGGTGCCCATGGCGGAGGTGTAGAAGCACTCCTCGGGCACCTCTATTCCGGCGGAGCGGAAGCGGTTTTGCAGATCTTTCTGGGTCTGGGCCGGGTAGTTGGTGAGGAACAGGAGCTTGCTGCCCTGCTCCAGCAGGCGGTGGACGAAGCGGTCGGCGCCGGGAATGAGATCGTTGTTGTGCAGGATGACGCCGTCAATGTCACAGATGACGTTTTTCTTCATGAAATCTCCTTGTAGGGCGCAAGAGCGGGGACAGGGCATCCCTCTGTTTGTCTCTTCAATCGGTTATGGTTTTTGTGCCGCCATTATAAGGCCCTTTGATGACAAGTCTCCCTCGGTGGGCCAGATGGGTGCACAATGAAGGCGAAGGGAGGGCGCCGCCCCGGTGGTGCCCGCACGGAGTCTGACGATGGAGCCGTCATCATGGAGCACTTTATTGCCGACTTGCCCAAGCTGGAACTGCACCTGCATATCGAGGGGACCCTCGAACCCGAGCTGATGTTCGCCCTCGGTCAGCGCAACGGGGTGGCGCTGCCCTGGCCCGATGTCGACAGCCTGCGCGCCGCCTATGAGTTCGACGGCCTGCAATCCTTCCTCGATCTCTACTACCTCGGCGCCAGCGTGCTCATCCACGAACAGGATTTCTTCGACCTCACCTGGGCCTATCTCGAGCGCTGCGTTGCCGATCACGTGGTGCACGTGGAGATCTTCTTCGACCCCCAGACCCACACCGCCCGCGGCGTGCCCTTTGCCACCGTGTTGGGGGGCATCGAGCGGGCGTTGCAGGCTGGGGAAGCAGCCTTTGGCATCAGCTGGCGGCTCATCATGAGCTTCCTGCGCCACCTGAGTGAAGAGGCGGCATTCGCCACCCTGGCAGAGGCCACGCCGCACCTGGCGCGCCTGCACGGGGTCGGCCTCGATTCGGGGGAGCAGGGCAACCCGCCCAGCAAGTTCGCCCGGGTCTTCGCTCGCTGCCGCGAGCTGGGGCTGCCGGTGGTGGCCCACGCGGGGGAGGAGGGGCCGGCTGACTACATCTGGCAGGCGATCCGGGAGCTCGGAGTGCAACGCATCGATCACGGGGTGCGCTGCGTCGGGGATCCCGCGCTGCTGAGCTATCTTGCCGACACCCGGCTGCCCCTCACCGTCTGCCCCCTCTCCAACGTGCGGCTCAGGGTGTTTGACCAGATGGCCCAGCACAATGTGCTGAGGCTGCTGGAGCAGGGGCTCTGCGTCACCGTGAACTCCGACGATCCCGCCTATTTCGGGGGATACCTGGGGGCCAACTTCCAGGCCCTGGCCGACGGGCTTGGCGCCAGCCAGGAGCAGCTGTGCCGCCTCAGTCTCAATGCCGTGGAGGCGAGCTGGCTGAGCCTCGCGGACAAGGTGCGTCTGACCCGGGACATTCGCCTCCATGCCGCCCTGCACGGGGTGAGCCTGCACTGAGCAGGCCGCCTTGCACACCTTGAATGGAGGAGGCCCGCCATGGCGGGCCTCTTTGTGCCATCGTTGGGCGGGTATCAATCCACTCTCACCAGATACTTTTCCCCTTGTCCCTCCTGCTTGACGCGAGTGAGAAGGGAGGGCAGGGCGTCGAAGTCGCCCACCACCAGCGGCGGCAGGGTCAGCTCGCCGCTCGCCATCTGCGCCATCATGGCGACACCGGCCGCCACCAGACGGCTCCACTGTTTGTCCGAGCCAAAGGCGTGCTGGGCGCCGAGGGCAATCTCGTGCAATGAGTGGCAATGGCTAAAGGCGGGCAGCGGGTTGCGCGCGATGCGCCCGAGCACAGTCACCATGTGGCCGTAATAGCCAAGGGCAGGCAGCAAGGCTTCTGCCTGCTGGCTGGAGACCAGATCGATGATCCCCTCGAAGGGTTCACCGCCGTTGGCGGCCTGCAACTGGGCCAGCCAGTCGGGATCCCGATAGTCCGCCACCCCCTGCACGCCTAGCTGTTTGAGCCACTGGTGGTGGCGCGGGCTGGCGCTGGCAAAGACGCGGGCCCCCTGCTTAAGGGCAAGTTGCACCGCGAAGCGGCCGACACTGCTGCCAGCCCCCGTGATGAGCAGGGCCTCCCCGTGCAGGTGCGGCAGCTTGGCCAGTGCCTGCCAGGCGGTGAGGCCGGGGCAGGGGAGCGCGGCGGCCGCCTCGTCGCTCAGGGCATCGGGCACCGGCATCAGGGCGCGAGCCGGCACCAGGGTGTGGCGGGCAAAGCTGCCGCCGTGGCGCAGGTCGGTGTGATAGGCGACCCGGGTGCCGGGGCGCAGGTGGGTGACATTGGCCCCCAGCGCCACCAGGGTGCCCATGCCATCGACGCCGGGCACATGGCCTGGCTGCCAGTGGGGATGACCCTGTTCGATGAGTTTCCAGTCCACCGGATTGAAGGCGATGATCCGGTTGGCTATGAGGACCTCGTCGGGCCCGGGGGTGGGGAGCGCTTGCCGGGTGAGGGTGAGCTGGTCCGGTTCGCCGGGGGCGTGCCAGCACCAGGCCTGGGTATGGGTCATGGTGACTCCTTGGATGAGAGGGGTGGGGCTCGGATTGAATCACATGGCGTAACAATGCCTTGAACTGCTGTTGCACTGGCAAGACAACAAGGCGAGCCCCCTGTTGGAGGGCCCGCCCTGGAAGAGGTTCGGCGCCAACCGCCTTATGCCCGCTCTGCCCCATAGACGGGGTAGTCAGTCAGCCCTTTCTCGCCGCCGCCAAACAGGGTGGCGGGATCATGGGGAGCGAACGGATGGCCGTGGCGCAGGCGGTTCGGCAAGTCGGGGTTGGCCACGAAGGGGCGACCGAAACCAATCATGTCGGCCCAGCCCGCCTCGATGGCGGCGCGGGCGCGTTCCCCATCGTACTTGCCGGCGTAGATGAGGGTGTTGGGGAAGGCGTCGCGCAGCCCCTGCTTGAAGCTCTCCGCCATCAGGGGGGCGTCGTCCCAGTCCGCTTCGGCGACGTGCAGATAGACCACGCCGAGCTTGCCCAACAGGCGCGCGGCGGCCAGATAGGTCTCCTGGGGGTTGGCATCCACGGTGCCGTTGAGGGTGGTGAGCGGCGCAAGGCGTACCCCGACCCGGTCGGGACCGATCTCGTCACAGACCGCCTCGGTCACCTCTTTGAGGAAACGCAGCCGGTTT
Organism: Aeromonas sp. QDB25; assembly: GCF_027707725.1. Lineage (NCBI taxonomy): Bacteria > Pseudomonadati > Pseudomonadota > Gammaproteobacteria > Aeromonadales > Aeromonadaceae > Aeromonas > Aeromonas sp. QDB25. The sequence goes on from NZ_JAPCIZ010000006.1 coordinate 84,468, forward strand.
TCGAGCGAACCGCCATAGCCGTCGGTGCGGGTATTGGACTCGGAGTCGAGGAACTGGTTGATGAGGTAGCCGTTGGCGGCGTGCAACTCGATGCCGTCAAAGCCCGCTTCCATGGCGTTGCGGGCGGCCCGGCGAAACTGCCCCACCACGGCGTCGATGTCGGCCTGGGTCATGGCGCGCGGGGTGACGGTCTCCACAAACCCCGGGGCATCGCTGCCGTTGTCGACGAACACCTTCACTCCCTTGGCCTGGATGGCGGAGGAGGAGAGGGGCTGGGCGCCGCCGATGTTGCCAGGATGGGTGACCCGGCCCACGTGCCAGAGCTGGGCGAACATGATGCCCCCCTCGGCGTGGACCGCGTCTGTTACCTGCTTCCAGCCTGCCACCTGCTCGGCGCTGTGGATGCCCGGCGTCCAGGCGTAGCCCTTGCCCAGGGGATCTATCTGGGTGCCTTCGCTGATGATGAGGCCGGCCCCGGCACGCTGGGCGTAGTAGGTCGCCATCATGGCGTTGGCCACGTCCCCGGGCTGGCTGGCGCGGGAGCGAGTCATGGGGGGCATGACGATGCGGTTGGCAAGGTGCAGCTGGCCGAGGCGAAGGGGGCAGAACAGGGGATCGTGGTGCATGATGGATTCCTCAATCTTTGGGCGTGAGGTGACTCTAAAGGGGATTTTTATTGTGAAAAAGAGGGGGTATTGCAGAAGAGAATTGCCGTTATCGCAGCAATGGCGCGGGAGGGGCCGGGCTCGCGCCAGAAAAAAGAGGGCCAAAGGCCCTCTTTTGCTGCATTGCCACCGATGATCAAGGGGAGAGTGGGGTAACCCGTACTCGCTCGATGCGCCGCTCGCTCACGGCCATGACCTCGAAGCGGAACTGGCCGAGGTGCAACTGCTGACCGACGTCGGGCAGGCTGCCGAAGTGGGAGAGCAACATGCCCGCCAGGGTCACGTACTCGTCGCTCTCGCTCACCAGACCGTCGCAGTTCAGGGCCTGCTCCACCTGATGGATGTTGGTGGTGCCGTGGATGAGCCAGTGCTCGCCCTCGCGCACCACATCGGGGGTCTCGTCCTCGTCCGGCAGTTCGCCGACGATGGCCTCCAGCAGATCGTGGTTGGTGACCAGTCCCTGGATGACGCCAAACTCGTCCGCCACCAGAATGAGGCTGCCCCTGGCCTGGCGCAGCTCCGCCAGCAGCCGGATCACGTTGATGGTCTGGGGCACGATGACGGGCTCGTTCTGTCTGGCAAGTGCTGCCAGGGACTGCCCCTCGTTGAGGGCAAACAGCAGATCCCGTGCCTTGACCACCCCGATGATCTCGTCCAGCTTCCCGTCACAGACCGGGAACAGGCTGTGGGGGGCCCGTTGCAGCAGGGCGCGGATCTCGTCCTCGCTGTCGCTCACGTCGATCCACTCCATCTCGGAGCGCGGGGTCATGATGGTGCGAATGGAACGCTCGGCCAGCGACAGCACGCCGCTCACCATGTAACGCTCCTCTTCACCGAAACCGGGGGGCAGGGGCTGAGCCTGCACCTCTTCTTCGTCCTCCTGCGGGTGGGCTGAGCGCTTGTTCCCCCCCATCAGCTTGAAGATGGCGGCGGTGGTGCGCTCGCGCAGGGGCTGGCGAGCCTCATGGAGCAGGGCACTGCGCTGGGCGAGCTGGTTGAAGAACTCGATGAGCACCGAGAAGCCGATGGCCGCGTAGAGGTAGCCCTTCGGAATGTGGAAGCCGAAGCCCTCCGCCACCAGGCTGAAGCCGATCATCAAGAGGAAGCTCAGGCAGAGCACCACCACAGTGGGGTGGGCGTTGACGAAGCGGGTCAGGGGCTTGGAGGCGAGCACCATCACTACCATGGCGATGGTCACGGCCGCCATCATGACGCCGAGGTGATCCACCATGCCGACGGCGGTGATGATGGAGTCCAGGGAGAAGACCGCATCCAGCACCAGGATCTGGGCGATCACCACCCCGAACCCGGCATAGACGCCGGTGCCGCCTTGCTCCTCGGGCTTGGCCTCGAGTCGCTCATGCAGCTCGGAGGTGGCCTTGAACAGCAGGAAGAGGCCGCCTCCCATCAGGATGAGATCCCGACCGGAGAAGGGGTGATCCCAGATGTGCAGCAGAGGAGCCGTGAGGGTGACCAGCCATGACATGATGGTGAGCAGTCCCAGGCGCATCAGCAGGGCCAGGGAGAGACCGATGATGCGCGCCTTGTCCCGCTGGGCGGGGGGCAGTTTTTTCACCAGGATGGCGATGAAGACCAGGTTGTCGATCCCGAGAACGATTTCCAGGATGATCAGGGTAAGCAGACCGACCCAGATTGACGGGTCCAGCAAGAATTCCATGTGATTGACCTCAATGAAGACAGATGCAGTGAATCGTGGTCACGGCGTGGCCGTGGTGACGGAGACGATCGCTTCAGAGGCGTTGGTTGAGCAGGTACAGATAGGCTTTGATGGGAAAAGACGAAGGGCTACTTCGGGGATTGTCCATGATGGGCAATAAAACCTCGGGTCAAAAGTGAGCCCTGATGATAACGACTCGCCGCCATTTGGCAAGGGGGTCTGGACGCGCAGGGGGAGGCGCTCGCCCAACAGGGCAACAGGGACAGGCGGGGCTTGCCAGGGAAGCCCCGCCTTGCGGCTTACAACCAGCGTTTCTCGCGGGTGAAGCAGACCGAGAGCCAGGCGTCCCCTAGGGTATCGCCGAGGCGGGACCAGAGCTCCTGGCGCAGGGCATCCTGGCGTTCGACGGGCCACTCCTGGCCGGGGGCCACCAGGATGTTGAGCTCGAGATCGAAGCGGCGGCCGCTTTTTGCCAGGTGGCTGTAGCACTCGACCCCATGGCGCAGGCGCAGGGCCTCGACTTCGCTGGCCACCAGCCGGGAGACATCCCCCTTGGGGGCAATCTTCAGCACTTCCCGCAGGTTGCGACCGAGCACCTTGATGGGGATGAGGGTGGCGCACAGGGCCAGCAGGGAGACCAGCATGGGGTCTATGTAGCGGTTGTAGTGGCCGTAACCCAGGGTATCGAGCCCGATGGCGACCAGAAAGCCGATGAGCAGGGTGGCGCTGAGCAGGGTATCCACCAGCCACTCCTTGGAGTCCACCCGCACCAGCTCGGAGTTGACCCGCTCGGCCACGTCGGCCTCGATGAGATAGAGGATGCTGCAGAAGAAGGTGGAGACGACGGCATAGATGAGGGCGTGGCCGAGATCGATCTCCCGTCCGCCCGCCAGCAGGGAGGTGATGCCGCCATAGAGGGCACCGAGGCAGAGCAGCAGAATGATGGCGCCGTTGATGACGTTGGCGATGGGTTCGAAATGGGCGTAGCCGTATTGGAAACGGGCGTCGGAGGGGCGGGTAACCAGGTAGGCGGTGATGAGCCCAAGGCCCGTCATGCCCATGCTGAACAGGGTGAAGATGCCGTCCAGCATGATGGCGTTGGAACCGACGAACAGACCATAGCCGATCCCGAAAATGGCAAAGGTGATGCAACCAAACAGCGACAGGGTCAGCGCCTGTTTTTCGGTGCGAATAAGCGTACTGATAACATGGCTGTAGTGAGCCATAAAAGTCCTCCTTTCAAATGGTGAAGATTGCGCGCGCAAGCGGTTTTCTAGCTGATATACTGCCCGCTCACATGTGAGCGGACTGGTTCGGACACCCGCAAAGAGGCAGGCCCGAACGGTCGTTGTCGCCGGAATGCCGGCATCAAGCAAAGGATGGGAACAAGGATTCATGATCCCGAGACTCGATTACCAGGACAGTTTGTCACCTACAACCCTGCAGTTTCTTGAGTTGCTGGCGCGATCAGCATTTCGTGGTGATATCGAAAAGTCTTATGCAAGCCGGTTGGCGATGGCGACGGATAACAGCGTCTATCAGGTCGTACCTCAGGCGGTTCTCTATCCGCGCAGCGCGGATGACATAGCGGTGATGCTCAAGCTGGCCCAGGGGCCCGAGTACGCAACCTTGAGTTTCTTCCCTCGCGGCGGCGGTACCGGCACCAATGGCCAATCCTTGGGCGGCGGCATTATCGTCGATCTCTCGCGCCATATGAACCAGATCATGGAAATTAATCTGGAAGAGGGCTGGGTGCGGGCCCAGGCCGGGGTGGTCAAAGACCAGCTCAACGCCTATTTGAAGCCCCACGGCTACTTCTTCTCGCCGGATCTCTCCACCTCCAACCGGGCCACCCTGGGAGGCATGGTCAACACCGATGCCTCGGGGCAGGGGTCGCTGGTGTACGGCAAGACCTCGGATCATGTGCTCGGCCTCAAGGCCGTGCTGGAAAACGGCGATCTCATGGCGACCGAGCCGGTGACCGGTCAGCGTCTGGCGGACAAGCTGGCCCTCGAGAACCGGGAGGGGGAGATCTATCGCACCCTCTATCGCATCGGCCGCGAGCGGCGCGCCGACATCGAGGCCACCTTCCCCAAGCTCAACCGCTTTCTGACCGGTTACGATCTCAAGCACCTCTATCAGCCCGATACCGACACTCTGGATGTGAGCCGGGTGCTGTGCGGCTCGGAAGGCTCCTTGGGTTTTATCACCGAAGCCAGGCTCAACATCACCCCCATCCCGCGCTACCGCACGCTCGTCAACGTCAAGTACGACAGCTTCCCCTCCGCGCTCAGAAACGCCCCCTTTATGGTACAGGCCCACGCCCTGTCGGTGGAGACGGTGGACTCCCGGGTGCTGGGACTGGCTCGCGCCGACATCATCTGGCACTCGGTGAAGGATCTCATCCAGGATGTGCCCGGCAAGGATCTGCAGGGGCTCAACATCGTCGAGTTTGCCGACACCGACGAGGATGCGCACAAGGCCAAGGTGGCGGAGCTGTGCCGGCGCATCGACGGCCTGCTGGCGCGTGGTGAAGCCGGGGTCATTGGCTATCAGGTGTGCGACCACCTGCCGAGCATCGAGACCATCTATGGCATGCGCAAGAAGTCGGTGGGGCTGCTCGGCAACGCCGAGGGGCGCAAGAAGCCGGTGGCCTTCACCGAAGACACCGCCGTGCCGCCGGAATCCCTGGCGGACTTCATCATGGAGTTTCGCGCCCTGCTGGACGCTCACGGCCTTGACTACGGCATGTTCGGCCACGTCGATGCCGGGGTGCTGCACGTGCGCCCGGCGCTGGACTTGTGCGATCCCGAGCAGGAGGTGCTGCTGCGGCGCATCTCCGATCAGGTGGTGGCGCTCACCGCCAAATACGGCGGCCTGATGTGGGGGGAGCACGGCAAGGGCTTTCGCTCCGAATACAGCCCCGCCTTCTTCGGCGAGCTGTGGGAAGAGCTGCAACGGGTCAAGGGGGCGTTCGACCCGGCCAACCGCATCAACCCGGGCAAGATCTGCATGCCTTATGGCAGCGGCGCTTCGCTTGTCTCGGTGGACGGGCCCAAGCGCGGCAAGTTCGACCGCCAGATCCCGATTGCCGTGCGCGAGAGCTATACACGGGCGCTGGATTGCAACGGCAACGGTCTGTGTTTCACCTTCGAGACCGACTCCCCCATGTGCCCCTCGGTCAAGATCAGCCGCGACCGCCGTCACTCCCCCAAGGGGCGGGCTGGCCTGATGCGTGAATGGCTGCGCCAGTTGTCGGAGCAGGGCTTCGATCCCCTTGCCGAAGAGGTGGCGCTGCAAAGCGGGGGTCTACGCTTCAAGCAGATCGTCGACAAGTTCCGCAATACGGTGGCCCGCGCCCGGGGCGAGTATGACTTCTCCCATGAGGTGATGGAGGCGATGGAGGGGTGCCTTGCGTGCAAGGCATGCACCAGCCAGTGCCCCATCAAGGTGGATGTGCCCACCTTCCGCGCCCGCTTCATGCAGCTCTATCACAGCCGATATCTGCGCGGCCCCAAGGATTATTTCGTGGGCACGGTAGAAAGCTATGCGCCCCTGCTGGCCAAGGCCCCCAAGCTGGTCAACTTCTTCCTCGAAAAAGAGTGGGCCCAGAAGGCGACCGAGAAGAGCATCGGCATGGTGGATGTGCCGCTGCTCTCCGTGCCGACCCTGGCCGAGGAGCTGCGGGATCACCGCGCCCGCTATTTCGATCTGCCGGGCCTCGAGGCCATGAGCCCCGAGCAGCGCCAAAAAGTGGTGCTCATCGTGCAGGATCCCTTCACCAGCTACTACGACGCCCCCGTGGTGCGTGACCTAGTGAAGCTGGCCAGCAAGCTGGGCTATCAGCCCTACCTGCTGCCGTTCAAACCCAACGGCAAGCCTCAGCACGTGAAGGGATTCCTGCGCGCCTTCGCCCGCACTGCTGCCAGCAGCGCCCAGTTCCTCAACAAGGTGGCGGCCCTCGGCATCCCCATGGTGGGGGTCGACCCCTCTCTGGTGCTCTGCTACCGGGACGAGTACGTGAAGGCGCTCGGCCCCGCCCGCGGCGATTTCCAGGTGCTGCTGCCCCAGGAGTGGCTGCTCTCCCTGCCTGCCGAGGCGCTGCCGCTGCGGGAAGAGGCTGGCACCGACCCCTGGTATCTGTTTGCCCACTGCACCGAGAAGACCGCCAAGCCCACCACCCACGGTGACTGGAGCACCCTGTTCGGCCGCTTCGGTGCGCGTTTGCAGCCGGTGTCGGTGGGTTGCTGCGGCATGGCGGGCACCTATGGTCACGACGCCAAACAGGTGGAGAACTCCAAGGGGATCTACGGTCTGAGCTGGGCCGAGCCTCTTGAACGCCTGCCCAAGGCTCGCTGCCTGGCCACCGGATATTCGTGCCGCAGCCAGGTCAAGCGGATGGAGGGGGAGAAGCTCAAGCACCCGCTGCAGGCCTTGCTGGAACTGCTCTGATGCTCCACTTTCCCAAGGGATTCCGGGTGCCAAAGGCCTTTCGGCACCCGCATTTTCTGTTGCTCCCCACCACGCCGTCCCAGGCCGTGGTGGAGTTTGTCGCCATCCTGCGCGAGCGGGATCAGCTCCATCAGCTGTTTCGCCCGAACGATGTGTGGCCCTCCGCCAATTTCAGCCTGAGTCAGCACGAGGCCGACTTGGAGTGGCAGCACGCCGAGTTTCTGGCCAAGCGCTCCTTTGCCTATGGCCTCTGGAGCCCGGACAGGGAGCCCCGCTTCTGGGGCGGGGTTTACCTCTATCCGTCTGTGCTGCCGGAGGTGCAGGTGGAGCTCTTCTTCTGGAAGGTGGCCGAGGCGCCGCTCACTGACAGCGAACTCGAAGCCGAACTGCGCACCTGGCTCGGCAAGGTATGGCGCTGGTCCGAGCCGCGCCTGCCGGGGCGGGACGGCCCCTGGGCCGAGTGGCCAGGGGTGACCTATCCCTGGTGAGGGTCAATCTCGATGCAAGATGCCCCGGCGTGGGCATCTTTTTTTTTGCGCCTTTTTCGCCGACACTGCTGGTTTGCCGCTACAGCGCAGCGATAACCCGTTGATCACGCAAGGAGTCCGCTCACCATGAGTCAAGAAAGCAGCCCCATCTGGCGCAAACCCATGAGCCTGGAGGGGCTCAACGCCAGCTCCCGCAACACCCTGATGGCCCACCTCGACATCGTCTACAGCGCCTTTGGCCCCGACTGGCTGGAGGCCACCATGCCGGTGGATCACCGTACCCATCAACCGCTCGGGATGCTGCACGGCGGCGCCTCCGTGGTGCTGGCGGAAACGCTGGGATCGCTTGCGGCCAACATGGCGGTGGGAGCGGAGAGCTACTGCGTGGGGCTGGAGGTCAATGCCAACCACCTACGGGCCAAGCGGGAAGGGGTGGTGACGGGGCGCTGCGCGCCGCTGCATCTGGGGGCGACGACTCAGGTGTGGCAGATCGAGATTCGCGATGAACGTGGTCGTTTATTGTGCACCAGCCGATTGACCATGGCGGTGCTCAAGCACAAGCGGGACAAGGACTCTGGCGAAGCGTGATCCGCAATAACGCATCATGAGTGAAAAATAAGCAAGCCATAGTCACGAGATCCCTCTATAATTGCCAACGTCTTGAGACACCTATCACATTTTTCAAGACAGCAGAACAAAGTGGCGCTATAATCGCCGCCTTTTTGCTATTCCGCGGTGTTAGCCGCCTGCCTTAATCTGGAAGAATCTATGTCTGATACCGAACAACTGCCCCTTTTTAGTGAGCTTGGACTGGCCGCGCCCGTATTGAAAGCGCTGCAGGACGTGGGCTATGAGCGCCCGTCTCCCATCCAGGCCGCAGCAATTCCCCACCTGATGGCGGGACACGATCTGCTGGGGCAGGCACAAACCGGTACAGGGAAGACCGCTGCTTTTGCCTTGCCTCTGTTGTCTCGTCTGGAAGCTGGTAACCGCAACACTCAGATCCTGGTGCTGGCCCCGACCCGCGAGCTGGCCCTGCAGGTGGCAGAGGCGTGCCAACGCTATGCCCACCACATGCCCGATTTCCACGTGCTGCCCATCTACGGCGGCGCTTCCTACGAAACCCAGACCCGCGCTCTGCGCCGTGGTGCTCAGGTTGTCGTGGGTACCCCGGGCCGCGTGATGGACCTGATCCGTCGCAAGAACCTGGACCTCTCCGGTCTGAAAGCCCTGGTGCTGGACGAAGCGGATGAAATGCTGCGCATGGGCTTCATCGACGACGTGGACTGGATCATGGATCAGTGCCCGGCCGGTCGTCAGGTTGCCCTGTTCTCTGCCACCATGCCGGAGCAGATCCGTCGTGTTGCCCAGAAGCACCTGAAGCAGCCCAAAGAGATCAAGATCGCCTCCAAGACCGCGACCGCCACCACCATTCGTCAGCGTTACTGGCAGGTGACCGGTCTGCACAAGCTGGACGCCATGACCCGTCTGCTGGAAGTGGAATCCTACGAAGCCCTGCTGGTGTTCGTGCGTACCAAGAACGCCGCCGAAGAGCTGGCAGGCAAGCTGGCTGCCCGTGGTCACGCCTGTGAAGCGCTGCACGGTGACATCCCGCAGAAGCTGCGTGAGCGTACCGTTGACAAGCTGCGTCAAGGCCAGCTGGACATTCTGATCGCCACCGACGTGGTCGCCCGCGGTCTGGACGTTGAGCGCATCACCCACGTAGTGAACTACGACATTCCCTACGACACCGAATCCTATGTTCACCGTATCGGCCGTACCGGCCGTGCCGGTCGCAAGGGTGAAGCCATCCTGTTCGTGGCGCCGCGCGAGCGTCGCATGCTGCGTGCCATCGAGCACGCTACCCGTCAGGCCATCGAACCGATGAAGATGCCGAGCACCGAGGACATCAACCAGCACCGTCTGGCCAAGTTCAAGGAGCGCATCCGCGAAACCATGATGGGTGAAGAGCTCGAGATCTACCACAACCTGGTGAACGAGCTGATCGAAGAAGATTCTGCCGATCCGCTGGAGCTGGCTGCTGCACTGGCCAAGCTGGTACAGGGCGACCAACCGCTGCTGCTGGATGACTCCATTCCGGATCCGGTGTTCAACGCTGGCAACGATCGCGGTGGCTTCGAGCGTCGTGAGTTCAACGATCGTGGCGGTCGTGACTTCGGTGACCGTGGCGATCGTCCGGCCCGTCGCATGCCGTCCCTCGAACCGCGTCCGCTGAAAGACAACCCGGACGTGGAGATGGAGCGTTACCGTGTCGACGTGGGCGCCCATCACGGCGTCAAGCCGGGCCAGATCGTGGGTGCCATCGCCAACGAAGCGAACATCGAGAGCCGCTTCATCGGCAACATCGACATCGCCGATGACTTCTCCACCGTCGATCTGCCCAAGGGCATGAGCGCCGAGGTGCTGGAAGTGATCAAGAAGGCCCGTGTCTGTCAGCGTCCGCTGCAGATCACCCGTTACACCGAAGTGCCGGCCGGCGGCAACACTGCTCCCCGTCCGCCCCGTGGTGATCGTCCGTTCCGTGGCGACCGTCCTTTCAACAAGGATCGCCGTCCCCAGGGTGACCGTCCCTTCAACAAGGATCGCCGTGAAGGCGGTTTCGACAAGGGTCGCAAATTCGGTGGCAACAAGCGCCGCGACAGCTAAACCCTGACTGCACTGATGAGAAGGCCGCTCCATGGAGCGGCCTTTTTTGTGTCTGTTTTTCAGATGCGTAGCGAAGACTGTCACCTTTCTCCGGCCGTGGCGGGCACCCGGTTTGATGAGGAGCCAGTGAAAGAAAAATGGTGCAATCCATTTGCCTGGGGGTGGCGCCTGGTGTCATTCTTTGGGAAGCGATTGGGTACTTTTGGAAGGCGCAGAGATAGTTGCTGGTTGCAAACGACTGCGACTTTGGTCTGAAGGTGCATTCTGTTGTTTGCATATGAGTCAGCAGAGTGAGATGAATAAATAAACCGTATGACAGGGAGGTGCGTGATGGGCAAGTGGCTTGGCAAGGTGTTGCTGATATCTGGATGGCTCGTGTCGGGTATGGTGTTGGCGGAGGAGCCCTTCTTCAGAATTGCGGGGGCGGGGTGCTGCAATGGCAAGGGGGAGGTGGTGCTGACCCGTACCGAGTTTGAGGCCTTGCCGCAGACGGAAGTTAAGACGGGGACGCCCTGGACCGAGGGGGAGCACCTCTATCGCGGGGTGTTGCTGCGGGACCTGGTCAGGATCTACGGTCTCAAGAGCCAGGAGGTCAAGGCCCTCGCGGTCAATGAATACTGGGCCGCACTGCCGCTGGAAGACGGGGAGAAGTACCCGGTGCTGGTGGCCGAGAAGCAGGATGGCAAGGCTCTGACCCTGCGCAACAAGGGGCCGCTCTGGGTCATTTATCCCCTCACCGACCATCCCGAACTCAACAAGGAGCTCTATCACAGCCGGATGGTGTGGCAGCTGACGGCGCTGGAGAGCAAATAAGATGCTGCGCGGCAAGTTCTTGAGCCTGATCCTGATGGTGACCACCTTTTTGGGGGTGACCCTCTGGTCGGTCTGGAACTATGACCGCGCGTTCAATGCGGTGACGCGCTACACCCAGCTCTCCGCCTGGGCACTGGCCCAGCTCGAGCTGGAGATCCACGCCTTCGAGGAGGGCTTGCAGCTCTATCGTGCCGGTGCCGCCAGCCGGGAGGAGATGAACAAGCGCTTTGACATTGCCTGGAACCGGCTCGATGTCTTCCTGCACGGGGAGGAGGCAAAGTCGGTCAGGGCCCGATTCGGTGCGGACAAGGCGGTCGGCAAGATCCTCGCTCTCTTCGAACGCTATGAGCAGGATGTGGTGCAAGGGGAGCCGAATTCCCCTGCACTCAAGATGTTCACGGCCGCGCTCGATGACGAGATGCGCGGGGTGCGGGACGTGATGGTGAAAAACTTCACCGGGCCTTCTGCCATCGCCCAGCGCGAGCTGCTCAACGAGTCGAAAACCCAGAACTTCTTCATCCTGGGATTTCTGATGTTGGCGACCATGGTGATGTTGATGGTGCTGTTTCGCGAAGTGCGTCGCCAGCATTTTCTGGCGTGGAACGACCCTCTCACCCGTCTCCCTAACCGGGCGGCGCTCATCAAGCACCTCCAGCAGTGGACCAGCCATCCCGGTCGGCGCAGCAGCATCACCGTCTGCCTCATGGATCTGGGGCATTTCAGGGAGGTCAATGACAGTCTGGGTTACGAAGTGGGGGACGCCTTGCTCAAACGGCTTGCGGCGCGGATCAAGGCCGCCTCTGGCCAGGGGATCTTCGTTGCCCGTACCGGCAGTGACGAGTTCACCCTCATCATCACCGGCACCATGCCCACCTATCTGCGCTTCCCGTTTCTGGAGCAACTGCGCAGCGAGCTGGCGGATCTGGTGTTTGCTGCCGATCCGGCGCACCGGGTGCGGGTCTTCATGGGCACCAGCCAGTACGTGAAACCGGATCATTCACCGGAAGAGATGCTGTTGTTTGCCGATATCGCCCTCGACAGCGCCAAGCGCAAACGGCTGAATCGCAATGTGCTCTTCTCCAGCAGCATGTATCAGCACTATCAGCGCAAACGCCGGCTGTCGACCGAGCTGCGGGAGCTTATCCACTGCCCGCAATGCCCGCAACTGGCCCTTTACTATCAGCCCATCGTGCGCGGCCAGAGTGTAGTGAGGCTGGGGGCGGAGGCGCTGATCCGCTGGCATCATCCGGAATATGGCTTTATTGCCCCCCTCGACATCATCTCGCTGGCAGAAGAGAACGGGTTGGGTGAGGCGCTGGGGGGCTGGATCATCCGGCGCATGCAGATCGACCTGTCCGGCTTCCCGAAGGAGGTACTAGAACCGCTCGAGATCTCCATCAACCTCTCCAACTCCATGTTCAACATGGGGTTGGCCAGGGAGATTGAAGAGAAGATGGAAGATGGACCGTTGGGGCTGCACCAGTTGATAGTGGAGCTGACCGAAACCATCGCCCTTGATGACATCGCCCTGAGCAAGCAGATCATTCACTCCCTGCGCCAGATTGGGGTGCGGGTGGCCCTCGATGACTTCGGGACCGGCTGGTCCTCGTTCTCTTACCTGCGTGAACTCTATTTCGACAAGCTCAAGATAGACAGATCCTTTATCACCGCGATCGACAGTGACACCCGGCAGGCGCTCTTCGTCGAGACCATCACCACCCTCTCTCATCAGTTGGGGGTGCGTGTCGTGGCAGAAGGGGTGGAAAACAGCGATGAGCTCAAGGCGGTGCTCACCATAGGGGTGGATGAGATCCAGGGTTATTTCTACTCGCGTCCCTTGCCGCTGCCGGAGTTCATGCAGTTCTGTCACCGCTATTTCGCCCACAGCGCCGCCATTCAGGAAGTGGCACTGGGCTAGCCTTGGGGCAATCGAGCTCCTGTAGCCTTGTCTTCGAGTCCCTCTGTTCGATTGTTCCTGGTTGATATTTCATCCCGACACCTTTCTCCCATGGCAGGACCGCCCATGACGTGGCTTTATTGTGCCTCCTGCCAGAACGAGGGTGCGAGAGGGCATGCCCGGTGCTACCTTGTGCCACGAACAGTGCCACAGGGCAGAGGAGCCATAAATGGATCGCTTGGGGGTGATGGAGGTGTTCGTGCTGGCGGTGGAGACCGGCTCGTTTTCGGCGGTGTCCCGCCGACTGGGGATGGGGCAACCCACGGTTTCCAGATTGATTGCCCAGCTTGAGGCGCACCTTGGCAGCCGCCTGTTGCTGCGTTCGACCCGGGGGCTGGCGCCCACCGAGGCCGGAGAGGCCTACTATCTGCGGGCGAGAGAGATCCTGGCCCAGGTCCACGAGGCCGATGCCATGGTGCAGCAATGCCGGGCGGGCCTGAGCGGGCGTCTGCGGGTGAGCGCTCCCGTCACCTTCGCCCGCCTGCATATCATTCCCCATCTTGCCGGTTTTCTGGCGGCTCACCCGGGACTGGATCTGGAGATCCTGCTGGATGACGGCAATGTGGATCTCATTTCGGCGGGCATCGAGGTGGCTCTGCGGATCGGCAAACAGGCCGACTCGTCGCTGGTCGCTCGCTGTCTCGCCCGAAGCGACATGCGGGTGTTGGCGACGCCGGCCTATCTGGCCGCCAAAGGAGAGCCTGAGACCCCTCAGGCCCTGCAACAGCATGATCTGGTGCTTTACAGTCCACGGCCCGGAGTAGGGCAACAGTGGCGATTTCGCCGCGGCGTCGAAGAGAAGGTGGTTTCCGGAGAAGGCAGGCTGACGGTCTCGGCGGCCGAAGGCATGCGCGCAGCCGTGCTGGCAGGACTGGGGCTCGGTATCGCCTCGGAGTGGATGTTTGCTCCCGAGCTTGCCCGCGGCGAGGTGGTGGCGGTGCTGCCCGAGTGGCAACTGCCCATGCAGGAGCTCTGGACCCTGCTCCCGGCAGGTCGCCAGCCTGGTGCCAAGGCGAGCGCCTTTCTGGCATTCGTGACCGGCCTGCCCGGCGTGGGGCATACGCCAGCGGAATAACTGTTATGGTCCCCACCGCTCTACTGGTGGCGACGCTCCCCGGGTAGGCTGTGCGCATGGGGCCCGTATCCTGGCGGGAGCCCTTCTAACACGAGGAGAAGATCATGAGTACATCGCCTTCTGCCGGAGGGGCCGCAACCCCCGGCCCCTCCCTGCTCTTCGCCATGGCCCTGTCATGCGGCCTGGCAGTTGCCAACATCTACTACAACCAGCCCATGCTGGCGGTGATGGCACAGGACTTTCCCGGGCACTCGGGCATGCCATTGATCGCCATGCTGACCCAGCTCGGCTATGCCATGGGTCTGCTTTTGCTGGTGCCGCTTGGCGATGTGGTCGAGCGCCGCTGGCTCATTCCGGGGCAGTTTGCACTGATCGCGCTGGCTTCCCTGCTGGCGGCCACGGCCACGAGTGCCACCACCTTGATGCTGGCATCCGTTCTGCTCGGCATCGGGGCCACGGCGGCCCAGCAGATAGTTCCGGTGGCGGCGACCCTGGCAGATCCCGCCCGCCGTGGTGCCGTGGTCGGCAGCGTGATGAGCGGCCTGCTGGCCGGGATACTGCTCAGCCGCACCGTCGCCGGCCTGGTCACCGCCTATGGCAGTTGGCGCGCCATGTTCTGGCTGGCCATTCCCCTGGCCCTGTCGGGGGCCCTGCTGATGGCCAGGATGATACCGTCCGGATTGCCGCGCTCTCCCCTCGGTTATGGCCGTCTGCTTCACTCCCTGGTCGGTCTGTGGCGCGAGGAGCCCGCCTTGCGCCGCGCGACCCTGACCCAGGCCTTGCTGTTTGCCTCCTTCAGCGCCTTCTGGACCGTGCTGGCGTTCTACCTGGCCGAACCTGCCTATGGGTTGGGGGCCGACATGGCGGGTCTGTTCGGCGTCATCGGGGTGGCTGGGGTGGTGGCGGCCCCTCTGGCAGGCCGGATGGCGGATCGGTTGGGGGCCAGACCAGTGGTATTGGCCGGTGCCGTGCTGGTGGTGCTTGCCTGGATCTGCTTCGAGCTGTGGCTCTCTCTGGCCGGGCTGGCGTGCGGGGTCATCTTGCTGGATCTCGGAGTGCAGAGCGCACTCATCGCCCATCAGCAGCGCATCTATGGTCTGAGACCTGAGGCCAGGGGGCGCATCAATACCCTCTTCATGACCGGCATGTTCCTGGGGGGAACCCTCGGCTCCAGCCTGGGGATGCTGGTCTGGCAACAGGGTCACTGGCTCGGGGTGGGAGCAGCCGGCATGGGGTTGGCCCTGGTGGCCTGTCTCTGTGCCCTGGCCGGCAGGCGGGGACTGCAACCGGCCATCTGAGGCATGTGCAAGACAAGAAAGGCGACCCCGGGGTCGCCTTTTGTCTGTCTGCTCGGGATGGTCTCAGAGCACCATGGCGGCAATCCAGCCGAAGATCACCAGGGGGATGTTGTAGTGGATGAAGGTTGGCACCACGCTGTCCCAGATGTGGTCGTGCTGACCGTCGGCATTGAGGCCCGATGTGGGGCCGAGCGTCGAGTCGGAGGCGGGGGAACCCGCGTCCCCCAGCGCGCCCGCGGTGCCCACCAGGGCGATGGTCGCCATGGGCGAGAAGCCGAGGTGGATGCACAGGGGCACATAGATGGTGGCGATGATGGGCACGGTGGAGAAGGAGGAGCCGATCCCCATGGTGATGAGCAGGCCCACCAGCAGCATCAGCAAGGCCGCCAGTCCCTTGTGACCGGCCATCATGGTGGAGACGGACTGCACCAGACTCTCCACCCCGTGGGTCTCCTTCATGACGGCGGCGAAGCCTGCGGCCGAGATCATGATAAAGCCGATGAGGGACATCATGCGCACACCCTGGGTGAAGGCATCCTGGCTCTCGCGGAATTTGATGACGCCGCCGCAGGTGAAGATGATGAAGCCTGCGAGCGCCCCCAGCACGATGCTGTTGGTCATCAGTTGCAGACCGAGTGCCACGGCGATGGCCAGCAGGGCGACCCAGATGTGGTTGAGATTGAGCTCGACCGTCTCGGGTTCGGCGGCCAGGATCTTCTCCAGATCATACTGACGCGGCTTGCGGTAGCTGAAGAAGACGGCGATGAGCAGGCCGAGGAACATGCCAAATACCGGGATGGCCATCGCCAGGGGCAACTGGCTGAATTCCACCGGTACGCCGTTGTCGACGAGATTCTTGGCCAGGATGTTGTTCAGGAAGATGCCGCCAAAGCCCACCGGCAGCAGCATGTAGGTAGCGGTCAGGCCGAAGGTGATGACGCAGGCCACCTGACGGCGGTCGATCTGCATCTGGGCCATGACATGCAGCAGCGGCGGGATCAGGATGGGAATGAAGGCGATGTGCACCGGGATCAGGTTCTGGGAGGAGATGGAGACCGCGAGCACCGAGGTGAGCAGCAGGCTCTTGACCCAGAGAATGCGGGCGCTGCTGGCATCCTTGCCGAGCTGGTTGATGACCTTGCGGGCCAGCAGATCGGTGATGCCGGAGCGGGAGATGGCTACCGCGAAAGCCCCCAGCATAGCGTAGGAGAGGGCGATTTCTGCACCGCCGCCCAGGCCGCCGGTGAAGGTGCTGAGGGTCTGCTCGAGGGAGAGTCCGCCGAGCAGGCCACCCACGATGGCACCGATGGCGAGGGAGACCACCACATTGATCCGCAGCAGGCTGAGCACCAGCATCAGCGCCACCGCGATAACAACAGGATTCATTTGATTTCCTTATGGATTGTGTTGCTGTCAGTCGTGTGAAAGCCAGCTAGTTTGCGAAAAACAGGCTAAATGTCGAGAAAAAAATCGGCAGATCCCGGCCAAGGGACGCATCTTCTGCTGGCGGTGAACGGGAACCGGGAAAATGGCCCTTCTTCCTTGCCCAGACAGGTCCCCTCATGCAGACAGGCTGCCATGGGCAGCCTGTCTGGGCAGGGGCTGGGAGTGTTCAGCCCTCGTCTTCGGTGTCCGTCGTTTCATCCGGGTTGGCCAGAGGCCAGCCTCCCAGGCTCTTCCAGCGATTGACGATGTGGCAGAAGAGCTCTGTGGTGCGCTCGGTGTCGTAGAGGGCCGAGTGGGCCTCTTTGTTGTCAAAGGGGATATTGGCGCTCTGACAGGCCTTGGCCAGCACCGTCTGCCCCAGGGCAAGGCCCGAGAGGGCGGCGGTGTCGAAGGTGGCGAAGGGGTGGAACGGATTGCGCTTGAGGCCGGCCCGCTCGGCGGCGGCCATCACGAAGCCGTGGTCGAAGGTGGCGTTGTGGGCCACTATGATGGCGCGACCACAATCCTGCTCCTTCATGCCCTTGCGCACCCCCTTGAAGATCTCGGTGAGTGCTTCCTTCTCGTCCACCGCGCCCCGCAGCGGGTTGAAGGGGTCGATGCCGGTGAACTCCAGCGCCGCTTTCTCCAGATTGGCGCCCTCAAAGGGCTGGACATGAAAATGGAAGATCTGGTCAGGGACGAGCCAGCCCTGCTCATCCATCTTGAGGGTGTGGGCGGCTATTTCCAGCAGGGCATCGGTCTTGGCATTGAATCCGGCGGTTTCAACATCGATGACGACGGGGTAAAAGCCGCGAAAACGGCCCTTGAGGGTGTGAACGGCGTCGGTCATGGTATCTCGGTCGGCGTGAAAGGAGGCGGCATTATGGCAAAAAAGCGTGCCCTTGTCCCTTATCTGCCGCCATGGGACGGCAAGAGGGCCATTTTGAAACACCTGTGCTTATAATGGGCGACGTCAACCATGGAGGGAGAGGACGATGAAGAAGCTGGGATTGGCACACAAGATGATGTTGGTGGTCTGTCTGCCGCTGTTGGCCCTGCTGTTTTTCTCCGGCCGGTACGTCTATGAACGTTATCGGGTCGAACAGGAGATGAGCGGCGCCCTGGTCGCGCTGGCGGTGGTGAAGGAGGCGGCGCAGCTGGCCCATGAGCTGCAACGGGAGCGCGGCATGTCGGCCGGCTTCCTCGGCTCTGGCGGCAACAAGTTTCGCGATGCGCTGCCTGCCCAGCGCAAGGTGGTGGACAGCCTGTTGCAGCGTTTTCATCAGGATCCTGCCTTGCTGGCGCTGACCGAGGTGCAGCAGGGAGTGGCGGGACTCACCGCCATGCGTGAGCGGGTCAGCGCCCTGGGGGTCGAGGTGGCGGAACAGGTCGGCTTCTATACCCGCCTCGTGACCGCCTTGCTGGCGGTAGTGGACAAGATAAGCGTCGACAGCATGGATGCCACCATCGCCCTGCAGACCAATGCCTACGCCGCCTTCCTGCAGAGCAAGGAGCGTGCGGGGCTGGAGCGGGCGACGCTCAGCAACGTCTTTGGCCGTGACAGCTTCACGCCTGCGCTGTTGCAGCAGTTCATCTCCCTGCTGGCGGCCCAGAACACCTATCTCGAACGTTTCCAGGCGGTGGCGAGTCCAGCACAGCGTCAGTTGCTGAACGACAGCTTCGCCTCACCCGTGGTGGCCAAGGTGGCCGCCATGGAGAAACTGGCCCTGGACAAGGCGGCCAGCGGCGGTTTTGGTGTCGATGCGGAGGCCTGGTTTGCTTTGAGTACCGACAAGATAGGCCTGCTCAAGGAGATAGAAGACAGCCTCTATCAGCAGCTCTTCGAGCGGGTGGAACAGATGCGGGGCGGGAGTGCCAGTGACTTCTGGTGGGGGGCGGCTGGCGTGTTGCTGTGCATCGTCCTGACCACCTTCGTCTGCTGGCGGGTGGTGCGGGATCTGCATCTGGGCTTCATGGCCCTGCACCAGACCTTCAAGCGCCTAGTGCAGGAGAATGACCTGACCGTGCGGGTCGACTGGCGATCCGGGGATGAGCTGGGGGCTCTGGCGCGGGATCTGAACCATTTCCTCGGGCACCTGGAGAGTTTGCTGCTGGCTGTGCGCCACTCCTGTGACGTGCTGATACGCAGCGCCGCCAGCTCGGCCGAGGTCATTGCCGAGGTGAATGCCGGCGTAGTCAGGGGATGCGGGCAGGTGGATCTGGTGGCGACTGCCGCCACCGAGATGGCATCGACTGTCGCGGAGATTGCCCGCAACGCAACCCAGACCTCCCAGGCGACTCAGCAGGCCATCGGCCGGGCGAAGCAGGGTGACAAGGAGGTGGATCAGACCATCCACACCATCCAGCAGGTGGCGGGCACTCTGGTGGATACCCGGCACCTGGTGGACAGCCTGCATCGGGATACCGAGTCGGTGGGGGAGGCCTTGAGCCTCATCAAGCAGATCTCGGACAGAACCAACCTGCTGGCCCTCAATGCCGCCATCGAGGCGGCCCGTGCTGGTGAATCCGGGCGCGGCTTTGCGGTGGTGGCCGACGAGGTGAGAGCGCTTGCCTCCCGTACCCAGCAGGCGGCGGATGACATAGAGCGGATGCTGGGCCGCTTGCGCCAGGGGGCCAACGAGGCGGTGGCTGCCATGCACACGGGCACCGAACAGGCCGGCCTTAGCGTGACGGAGGCCAAACGGGCGGGGAGCGAGCTGACCGACATCGTCAACGAGGTGCGCAAGGTGAGCGACATGACGGCCCAGGTGGCCACCGCCACCGAGGAGCAGCGTTACGTGACCGACGACATCCAGCAAAACGTGATGACCATCCGTGACGTGTATGAGGCCCATCGCCAGCACTCCCATACCCTGCAACAACACAGTGCCGAACTGGATGCCCTAGCCCGGGATCTGGCGGGACGCATCGCCAGCTTCAAGCTGATGGCCCCTTCTTCCCCCCACTGAGCGTTTTGACCTAAAGCTTGTCCTGCCGCTGCCGATAGATAATTCGAGATAGTGTGGAGGACAAGCCGTTGAATGCTTGGGTGTTGGGGTTGATCAGCATATCAGTGAGTATGCAGTTGCAGGCGGGCGTGACCGAATTTGGCGCCGGTCTGGATCAATCCGTCTGGCGCCTGACCTCTGATACCCAGGTGGAGTGCAGGTTGGAGCATCCTATTCCCCGCTGGGGAACCGGGGCTTTTGTCAGCCGGGCCGGGCGCAAGATCAATCTGGATTTCGAGCTCAAGGGGCAGCGACCCCAGGCGCGTACCCAGACAGTGAGCCTCGGGATCATGCCCCCCAGCTGGCGTCCCGGGGTGGCCGGGCGTCAGATCAGCCAGTTGCAGTTCTATCAGCAGTTTGACGGCCTGGTGGCGGGGCAGACCGCCTGGACCATGCTGGACGAGCTGGAAGGAGGGCGTATGCCGACTTTCCAGTATCGCGACTGGTATCGTCAGGACAGGCCGGTGCGGGTATCGCTCTCGTCGGTCAATTTCAGGGTCAAGTACCAGGCGTTCATGGACTGCCTGAGTGGCTTGCTGCCCTACAGCTTCAACGACATCGCCTTCAGCGTGCTCTCCTATGACAAGAACAGCGATCAGTTGTCACCGGCCTCCAAGCGGCGGCTGGCGATGATCGGTGACTATGTGAAGGCAGACAAGAGCATCGATGTGGTGGTGATCGACGCCTACAGCGACAGCTATGGCGGCCGCTGGCCAAACCAGAAGCTCTCCGAGAAGCGGGCGGATGCCATCAAGCAGGTGTTTGTGGATCTCGGCATCGAGGAGGGCAAGATCTCGGTGGAAGGGCACGGTGAGAAACAGCACGTGGCCTCCAACGAAACGGACGCTGGCCGAGCTAAGAACCGCCGGGTGGTGATCAACATGGGACGCAACGGCACTATCTGATCCCGCTGAGTCATCGAGAGGGGCGGGATTTTCGCTGTAGTCAGGAATAAAAAATGCCAGTCGGCGAACCGACTGGCATTTTTTTCGCGGGTATCCGGGATTACTTGGCCAGGGATTCCGGCAGGTTTTCGCGGATCTTGCCGAGCATCTCTTTCAGCACGCGGGGGTTGGCCACCACGATGTTGCCGGAGTTTTCGTAGTTGTGACCACCGACGAAGTCGGTGACGATGGCGCCGGCTTCTTTGGCCAGCAGCTCACCGGCGGCGGTGTCCCAGGGCTTGAGGCCGATTTCCCAGAAACCGTCGACGCGGCCAGCGGCCACATAGGCGAGATCCAGCGAGGCGGAGCCAGCACGACGGATGTCTGCACACTCGATGAACATGCTCTGGAACATCTTCAGGTAGGGTTCGATGTGGTGCTTCTGCTTGAACGGGAACCCGGTGGCCAGGATGGTGCCGGAGAGCTCTTTGGCCTTGCCGACACGGATGCGGTAGCCGTTCAGCTGGGCGCCGCTGCCGCGGGTGGCAGTGAACAGCTCGTCACGGATGGGATCGTAGACAACGGCTTGTTCGGTCTTGCCCTTGACGCGCAGAGCGATGGAAACGGCAAAGTGCGGAATGCCTTTGACCAGGTTGGTCGTGCCATCCAGTGGGTCGATGATCCATTGGTAGTCCGGATTGGTACCGGCAATCTCGCCAGACTCTTCAGCAACGATGCTGTGTTCCGGGTAAGATTTTTTGATGGTGTGAATGATGGCCGCTTCGGCGTCACGGTCAACGTTGGTCACGAAGTCATTGCTGCCTTTCTGGATAACCTCGATGTTCTCGGGTTGAGAAAAGGCTTTTACTACTACTTGACCGGCGTTGCGCGCAGCGCGCACGGCGATATTCAGCATCGGATGCATAGGTTCACCACTGGATGTTAAAGAACGGGGGATAAAAGGACGCGACATCTTACCAAGATATTCGGGAATAGCAACTGCTATGCCCTCATTCGGTCAGGGTGGTGACTGACAGATCTGACGGCTCCAATAAAGACCTGTAATCAACTAGTCTTATCGCGACAGCCGGATAACAGGCTGTGGTGAGCATAGGGATATGAGCCATGAATCTGTCATTAGTCAGTCAGAAACCGTCGTCGCCGACGACTCTGGGTGTGTTGGCCGCACTGCGTGCCGCCAGCGAAGAGAGCGATTATGTCACCGAGGTCCGGGTGGCGCAGCCCCAGCAGTGGCAACCGTCGAAGGACGAAGCGGCGATCCTGCTGCTGGAAGAAGAGGGGGCTGCCTGGCCTGTTCCGCTCTGGCCAGCAGGAGGCAGTGCACTGGGATTGCCGGTGCTTCCCCTGTTGGTGCATCGACAGTATGAACATGCTCCACAGGGGCCGGATGTCCGGGATCCGCATTTTTATTTTGTCTCCAACGGCATTCTGCTGGATGAGGCCGAACTGGCGGATCCTGCCTGCAGCCTGGCGCTGCAAAGCAAGTTTGAATCCTATTTCCCGCTGCTTTCCCGTCTTATCTTGCTGCGCCAGCGCCAACCAGGGGTACTGAGCAGCTAATCATCTCCCCCTCGATGCGGGCTGTTCAAGCGGCACAATATTTGTCATAACTGACCGACATTGTGCCGCTTTGCTATGGCCTGCGCAGCGGCTCACTGTGTGTTCGTCGACGGAGGTGACATGAAGGTTTATGAGCTGAGGCGAGCCCCCAATGCCCGTCGGGTCAGAATGTTTCTGGCGGAGAAGGGGATCGAGATGGAATATCAACAGGTCGATCTGGGGGCGGGGGAAAACCTGGCGCCCGCCTTTTTGACCAAGAACCCGGCCGGGCGCATTCCTGTGCTGGAACTCGATGACGGAACCTGTCTGAGTGAAACCCTGGCCATCTGCCGCTATTTTGAAGAGCTTCACCCCGAACCGAACCTGTTTGGCTGCACCGCGCTGGAGCGCGCCACCATAGAGATGTGGAGTCGCTTCATCGAGTTCAACCTCTGGTTGCCGATCGGTATGGCGTTTCGTCATATCACCGGTTTTTACAAAGACCGGGAGCGGGTCTTCCCCGAATGGGGGGAGGAGTGCAAGCAACAGGCTCAGATCTGGTTTGACAAGCTCGATGCCCGTCTTGCCGAAGTGCCCTATATTGCGGGGGAACGCTTCACCATCGCCGACATTCTTGCCCTCTGTACCATTGATTTTGGCAAGGTGGTCGGCCTGCGCATCACCCCCGAACAGCCCCATTTGCAGGACTGGCATGACCGGGTGAGTGCCCGGTCCAGCGCCCAGGCCTGATCCTTTCCCCTGAACGTTCAAGGAGTCCAAGATGATAGAGTTGTACACTGCCGCCACGCCCAACGGGTTCAAGGTGTCGATCGCCCTCGAAGAGCTGGGGCTGCCCTACAAGGTCATTCCCCTTGATTTCTCGACCATGGAGCAGAAGAAGCCCGAGTTCCTGGCCATCAACCCCAATGGCCGCATCCCGGCCATCGTCGATCGGGACAATGGTGACTTCGCGGTGTTCGAGTCCGGCGCCATCCTTATCTATCTGGCGGAAAAAACCGGCAAGTTGCTGCCGCAGGATCCCAAGCGTCGCTCCCAGGCCATCCAGTGGCTGATGTTCCAGATGGGGGGCGTCGGTCCCATGATGGGGCAGGCCAACGTCTTCTATCGCTATTTCCCCGAGAAGATCCCGGCCGCCATCGAGCGTTACCAGAAGGAGGGGCGACGCCTGTTCGAGGTGCTCGACGGTCATCTGGCACACCATGAGTATCTGGCGGACGAGTACAGCATCGCCGACATCGCTACCTGGCCCTGGGTGCGCATCCACGACTGGAGTGGTATCTCCATCGAGGGGTTGGTGCATTTGCAGGCCTGGATGGCACGCATGGAAGCCAGGCCCGCCTGCCAGAAGGGCATCACCATTCCACCGCGTAATGAGAGCCCCGAGGATCAGGTCAAGCGGGCGCAGCAGATGGTGACTCGCTGACGCCATCATGATGGCCCTGACGGGCCATCTTTTTTATTCCCCTTTGACTCCCCGTTGTTTGACGATCTGCATCGCAGTCGCTTTTTGTCTTTCAAATAAGCCATTTATCAAAAATCAAAAGTCATTCTTCCTGATTAATTGTTATGTTATAACGCCATCTCTTTGGTTGATGAACATGAAGCTTGGATGGAAAGGATGACAAAAAAATGCACCGCAGCCGGGTGGTTCGCCCTGGCTCTGATGGCAGGAACGACTGCAGCCGACGGCAAACCGCTTGCCATGGTGGGGCCTTGGGAGATCCACAGTGTCGACCCCGCCAGCAACGGGGTCTTCTTTACTCGCATGCAGGTGGTGGAGACCCTGGTAGATGTCGATAGGAAAGGCAATCTGCAACCCGGGCTTGCCAGTGAGTGGTCGCGTAGCGATGACGGTCTGCAGTGGCGATTCACATTGCGCCCCGGGGCCCGTTTTCACGATGGCAGCGAGGTGAGCGCCGAGCATGCCGCTTTTGCCCTGCAACAGGCCTGGCGCAAGCCCGGCGTGATGACCAGCGCTCCCATTGCGTCCATCGGATCTGGAGATGGCGTCTTGAAGGTCACCCTGAGCGAACCCTTCGCCTCCCTGCCGGCCGTGCTGGCCCACCCCAGCACCCAGATCCTGGCGAAGGCCGCCTACGATGCCAAGGGGGAGGTAACTCAGGTGATAGGCTCTGGCCCCTACCGCATCACCCGCCTGCAACAACCCCAGCGGATAGAGACTGTGCGTTTCGACGGCTGGCAGGGGGCCAGGCCCGCAATCGAGGAGGTCAGCTACCTGACGGTGGGGCGTGCAGAGAGCCGCACCCTGATGGCCGAGAGCGGTCAGGCCGACATCGCCTGGGGGCTGGATCCGGTCAGCATCCGCCGCTTGCAGCAGGCGTCACGGGTCTCCATCGCCTCGGTCACCCTGCCACGGACCATCCAGCTCAAGCTCAATGGCGCCGATCCCCGTCTGAGCGATCCGGTGGTGCGCCGTGCCCTGAGTCTCGCCATCGATCGTCGTGGTATGGCAGCCGCCCTGCTGCGGGATCCCGAGATGGCGGCAACCCAGCTCTTTCCTCCCACTCTGGGGGAGTGGCACCAGCTCGGGTTGACGCCGCTTGCCTATGACGTCAAGGCGGCCCGGGCGGCCTTCGCGGCGGCAGGCTGGCAGCCGGGGGAGGACGGTGTGCTGCGCAAGGGGGAAGAGCGCTTCGCCCTGACCCTGCGTACCTTCCCTGACCGTCCGGAGCTGCCGCTTCTCGCCACGGCACTGCAGGCGCAGTGGAAGGCGGTGGGGGTGGATCTCAAGGTGGCGGTGGGCAACTCGAGCGAGATCCCGGCGGGCCATCAGGACGGCTCGCTCCAGCTTGGTCTCTACGCCCGCAATTATGCCCTGGTACCGGATCCCCTGGTCACGTTGCTGGGGGACTTGGCCCCTGCCGGTGCGGACTGGGGGGTGATGAACTGGCACTCCCCGGCCATGACGCAAACACTGACCCGCCTTGCCACGCAAGCCTTGTCGCCCACAAACGCCGCTGCGGCTCGCCGGGAGATAGCCACGACACTGCAACAGGAGTTGCCGCTCCTGCCCATCGCCTGGTACCGCCAGAGCGCGGCGGTCAGTCGGGGGCTGGAGGGGTTTGAACTCGATCCCCAGGAGCGCAGCTATGGCCTGGACAAGTTGACATGGAGCGCACGATGACAGCGACACCCTTGTCTCGCGTCATGGGGATACTGGGTCAGCGTCTGGTGCAGGCGCTGGTGGTTGCCCTGCTGGTGGCCGGACTCTGTTTTCTGATGGTGCAGTCCCTGCCCGGAGACATCGCCTTTCGCATCGCGGCGGGTCGTTATGGCTATGACTATGTCACCGCCGAGGCGGCCAACGCGGTGCGCAGCGAGCTGGGGCTGGCCGGCTCGGCCCTTGCCCGTTTTGGCGACTGGCTGTGGGCCTTGCTGCAAGGGGATCTCGGCAGCTCCCTGGTGACGGGCGCACCGGTCGCCGCCGACGTGGGTCATCACCTGGGCGCCACCCTGACGCTCGCGAGCGCCTCCGTGGTGCTGGCGCTGGTGGTGGCGCTGCCGCTTGGCAGCCTGAGTGCGCTGCGCCCGGGGGGATGGTGTGATCGCCTGACCCTGGGCTGGAGCGTGCTGATGCGTGCGTTGCCCCCCTTCTTGCTCGGCCTGGTGCTCATGGTGATGCTCTCGGTGGAGCTGGGCTGGGTCAGTGCGGCAGGGCACGGGGAGGGGAGCAACCTGCTGCTGCCCGCCCTGACCCTGGGATTGGGGCTCTCCGGCGTGCTCTCCCGGGTGGTGCGTGAAAGCGTGCTCACCGTGGTGCAGTCCGGTTATTACCGATTTGCCCTCACCAAGGGGCTTTCGCCGGCCCGGGTTTTCTGGCGCCACGGTCTGCGCAACACCGGGGTCAGCATCATCGCCTACACCAGCGTGCAACTGGTGCTGCTCATCGAGGGGGTCGTGGTGGTCGAGAGCCTGTTTGCCTGGCCCGGGATCGGCCATGCGCTGGTGCACGCCATCTTCTGGCGCGACATCCCCATGGTTCAGGGGACCGTGCTGGTGCTGGCGGTGCTCTTCGTGCTGCTCAATACCCTCACCGATCTGCTTTGTCTTGCCATTGACCCCCGTGGTCCCAAGGAGTCCTGATCATGTCGTTGTCTGTCAAAACGGGGCTGGGCCTGCTCCTGCTGGTGGTGTTGTTTGCCCTGCTGGGCCCCGTGCTCTGGCCCGATCCGGCGGCTCAGGATCTGGCACAGTTTCTGGCTGATCCCTCCTGGCAGGAGCCCCTCGGGCGGGATCAGATGGGGCGCAGCCTGATGGCGCGCCTCGCGGCGGCGACCCGGCTCTCCCTGCTGCTGGGACTGCTGTGCGTCATCACGGCGGCGCTGTTGGGGTCATTGCTGGGCTGGCTCTCGGCCTGGCGCGGCGGCTGGGTCGACGGTCTGCTGCGCAGCCTGGCCGACGGCGTGCTGGCCCTGCCAGGCCTGTTGCTGGTGCTGCTCTTCTCCGCCATGGCCCAGGGTGGCTTTGCCATCCTCTATCTCGGCTTGGCCATGGCCCAGTGGGTGGAGTATTACCGGGTGGTGCGTGCCCGCAGCCGGGGGCTGCTCGCCTCGCCCCAGGTGGAGGCGTCCCGTCTGCTGGGATTCGGCCATGCCCATGTGGTGCGGCGCCATCTCTGGCCCGAGCTCGCCCCCCAGTTGCTCACCATGATGGCCTTCGGCCTAGCGGGTGCCATTCTAACCCTCTCTACCCTGGGCTTTGTCGGAGTGGGCATTCAGCCGCCAACGCCGGAGCTGGGGCTGATGATGACGGAGGCGCTGCCCCACTATCAGGAGGCTCCCCGTCTGCTACTGGCCCCCATTCTTGTCATGGGGCTGATGTTGCTGGCCCTGGTGCTGCTTCATCAGACGCGCGGCCTTGACATGCCATCTTCACAAGGAGCCACCTCATGACGGCCATTCATATCAAGGGGTTGCAGGTCGATGATGGCCAGAAAACCCTGTTGCAGGCGCTGGATTTCACCATTCATCCCGGCACCGCCCTGACCCTGATCGGGGAGAGCGGTTCGGGCAAATCCCTGTTGGCTCATGCCCTGATGGGCACGTTGCCAGCCCCCCTGACAGGCCGGGGCGAGATGGTGTCGGGTGGCCGCCATCACAACCTGGCCGACACGCCTCGCCTGCGCACTCTCTGGGGGCGGGAGCTGGCGATGCTGCCCCAGGAGCCGGTGCTGGCGCTGGATCCCACCATGGGGTTGCTTGCCCAGGTGGAGGAAGGGTGGCTGCCAGGCGGCAAGGAGGCCCGATCGCGGGCCCGTGCCGCCCTCGAGCGGCTTGGACTGGCCGGGCGGGAGGGCGCCTTTGTACACCAGCTCTCGGGAGGCATGGCTCAGCGCGCGGCCTTTGCCGCCGCCACCCTGGGGGAGGCCCGTCTGCTGGTGGCTGACGAGCCCACCAAGGGGCTCGACAGCCGGGCCGCAGCCAGGCTGGGTGCCTTGTTGCTGGGCTACCTGGCCCGTGGACGCCATCTGCTGACCATCACTCATGATCTCTCCCTGGCTCGCGCATTGGGGGGCAGGGTGCTGGTGGTCAAGGGAGGAGAGATCGTGGAGCAGGGGCCCGCCGAGCGTGTGCTGCACACGCCATCCCATGCCTATACCCGGGCCCTGCTGGCGGCGGAGCCCTCCGCCTGGCCCGAGGCGGCCGTCCCTCCTACCGGTGACTGGCTCATCCGCGGAAAGGGGCTTGCCATGGGATATGGGGCTCAACCCCTGTTCACGGGGCTGGACCTTGCCCTGGCGCAAGGGGAGCGAATGGCCATCATGGCGCCGAGCGGCGCGGGCAAGAGCACCCTCGGCAACGTGCTGCTGGGTCTGCAACGCCCCCTGCAAGGGGAGGTGCTGCGACGGGAAGGGGTAGCTCCCTGCCGCTGGCAGAAGCTCTATCAGGATCCGGTGCAGGCCTTTGCCAGCCGGGTACGCCTCGCCACCCAGTTCGATGATGTGCTGCGTCTGCACAGGCTGCCTCGCCATCGGCTTGTCGACTATCTGGCCCGGTTGGGGCTGGATGAACGGCTGTTGACGCGCCTGCCAAACCAGGTCTCGGGAGGGGAGCTGCAGCGGCTGTCGCTTATCCGGGCCCTGTTGCTGCGCCCCGTGCTGCTGTTCGCCGATGAGCCCACGTCCCGGCTCGATCCCCTGAGCCAGCAACAGACCATCGCCTGTCTGCTGGAGGAACTGGGAGAGATAGGCTGCGCCCTGCTGCTGGTGACCCATGACGAAGGGCTGGTCGGCAAGGTTGCTCCTCGTTGTCTGAGACTGGGGGAGGCGGGTACCCCCATGTTCGAAGGCGCGTCGGCCGAGGTGAGAAGAGTGGGGTAAAGAGGGGACAGGATGAATCCTTCCCCCATGATGAGATGACAGTGACGGGGCCTTGGGCCCCGTCGCATTAGAAAAACTTGGGTAAGCAGATTATAAAGTTTCGTTCGTTTTTTGTGATATGAATCACTAAGATTGTCGTAAGCCAGAGAGCGTCCTGCTGCTGGCGGGTGCGGGTCCTCCGCCTTGTTCCTCTTCAACGACCTTTGTCAGACACCTCCTGCAGATCCCTGCCCGGAGGGTGGCGGCTTTTTGATTTTTTTCGGACGACAGTATGTATCGGCACAGCTTCTATCCCCTGTTTTTCCTGACCATTCTGATGGTCGCCGTGGGTCAGATGACCCAGACCCTTTATGTGCCCTCCATTCCCATGATGGCGGGGGACTTCCATGTGGCCTCCGGCCAACTGCAGGCGGTGATGGCCTGCTACCTCATTCCCTACGGCCTCTCCCAGTTCGTTTATGGCCCCTTGTCGGATCGCATCGGTCGTCGCCCTGTGCTCATCATCGGCATGATGATCTTCCTGGTCGGCACCCTCACCATCCAGCTGATCCCGAGCTTCACCGCCTTGCTGGCGGGCAGCCTTATCCAGGGGCTGGGCACCGGGGCAGGGGGCGCCATGAGCCGGACCGTGATGCGCGACCGTTACAGTGGCGCCGAGCTCAACCGTGCCAACAGCCTGGTGAGCATGGGGGTCATCTTCTCCCCTCTGCTGGCACCTGTGCTGGGCGGCTGGCTCACCGAGCTGTTCAACTGGCGTGCCGGCTACTGGTTCCTGTTCGGTTTTGGTGCCCTGACCACCCTGGCGTTGCTGGCCTGGTTTGGCGAGACGCTGCCAGCATCCGCCCGCCAGCATTCGCTGCGGGTGGGCGCCGCCTATCGTCATGTGCTCGGCAACCCGCGCTTTCAGGGCAACCTGCTCTGTCTGATGGCCACCTTTGCCGGCCTCGCGGTGTTCGAGGCGGCGGCCGGGGTGTTGCTGGGGGACGTGCTCAAGCTGAGTGCCCGCACCGTCAGCGTGCTGTTCGTGCTGCCGCTGCCCGGTTATCTGTTCGGCGCCTGGCTTTCCGCCAGACTGAGTTTTCGCCTGAGCCAGGGCAAGCTGATGCGCCTTGGCATCGCCTTCCTGGCCCTGGGATCGCTCATCATCCTGGTACCCGGGCTGCTCGGCATGGTGAGCGCTGCCTCCCTCGTGGGCGGGGCTGCGGTCTACTTCATTGGCAGCGGCATTCTCTATCCGACCGCCACCTCCTGTGCCATCGAGCCCTTCCCGGGCCAGGCGGGTACCGCGGGAGCCGTGCTCGGGGGCATGCAGAATCTGGGGGCTGGCGTGGTAACCCTGCTGGCCGCCAGCTTCCCGATGACGGGGCAGGTGACCCTGGGGGCCATCATGACGGTGATGGTGCTGATCGTGGCCTTGAGCTTTGTGTGGCTGCGCCACAACGGCGCGCCCCACGAGCAGATGGCCGTCTGACACGGCCAAGAGCCCGCTCCGTTGGCGGGCTTTTTACTGCCTCCTGCCGGGTGGCGAGACGCCGCAGGCGAGTGGAAGGGGGTTGCCGCGCAGGCAAAGAAAAAGGTTCATCGCGGCTTTCCGGGGAAGGCCGCCTTGATTTTCAGAAAAAAGTATTCTGAGTCCCTAAATCCATATGCCATGCGCTTTATCACTTTGATCTTGTTGTTCACCCCTTCCAGCACACTCGTGTGCATCGGGTAGTTTGCACTCGCCAGGATCCCCCGCATATATTTCGATAAATTTCGACCAAAT
>NZ_JAPCIZ010000007.1:0-111388 GCF_027707725.1 Aeromonas sp. QDB25
TGCACGGCGACAGCAGGGTGATGGTGGTGGTGTGTTTGGAGACAGCCAGTTTACCAGCACCCTGTCTGTCAACTTCCACTTTCCCAGGATCCCGCGAAGAACCTTTTTTATTGCGTCACTCGCCCGGAATCGCTACTGGATATCAGAGGAGGGCCAGGGCGGCGGCCAGATCGGCAATCAGATCGTCGGCGTCTTCCACCCCGATGCTGAAGCGGATGAGATCGTCATTGACCCCGGCAGCGAGGCGGCTCGCCTCGTCCATGGCTGCGTGGGTGGTGCTGGCCGGATGGCAGGCGAGGCTCTCGAGATCGCCGAGGCTCACCGCCTGCACGAAGAGTTGCAGGTTGTCGAGCAGGGTGGCGCAGCGCTCAAACCCGCCTTCCAGCTCGATGCTCACCATGCCGCCAAAGCCGCTGGCGAAGGCGCCGAGGGCATCGTGGCCCGGATGGCTGGCAAGGCCCGGGTAGATCACCTTCTTCACCGCTGGGTGGGCATCCAGGAAGTCAGCCACCTTCTGGGCGTTGTGCAGGTGGGCATCCATGCGCAGGGGAAGGGTCTTGACCCCCCGTTGCAGCAGGTAGGCCTCCTGCGGGCCGATGGGAGAGCCGATGTGCTTGAGGGCCACGGTGCGAATCGACTTCATCAGCGCGTGAGAGCCCGCCACCACCCCGGCGATGATGTCGCCGTGACCGCCCAGGTACTTGGTGCCGCTGTGCATGACGATGTCGATGCCAAGCTCGAGCGGGCGCAGCAGGTAGGGGGTGAGGAAGGTGTTGTCACACACCGTGATGGCACCCACCTTGCGGGCCGCCTCCACCACCACCTGCGGATCCACCACCTTGAGGGTGGGGTTGGTCAGGGTTTCAAAGAGTACCACCTTGGTGGCGGGGCGGATGTTGGCCAGCAGCGCCTGATCGCTCTCGTAGGCGGTGATCTTGATGCCGGCGCGGCTGAAGGTCTGCTTGAGGAAGGCATCGGTGCCGCCGTAGAGGGGGCCGATATAGGCTACTTCATCACCGCTGTCGGCCAGGGCATACATGATGGCACTCACCGCCGCCATGCCGCTGGCCACCACCAGTGCCTCATCTGCACCTTCGAGGGCTGCCAGCTTCTGCTCCAGCTCGGCGGTGGTGGGGTTGCCAAAGCGGCTGTAGATGAAGCCGGGAGCCTGACCGGCGAAGCGCTCCTTGCCCGCCTGGGCGTTGAAGTAGCTGAAGGTGCTGCTCTGGTAGAGCGGGGTGGTGAGGGCGCCGGTCTGGGGATCGATCCGCTGGCCGCTGTG
This sequence comes from Aeromonas sp. QDB25, assembly GCF_027707725.1. Classification (NCBI taxonomy): domain Bacteria; kingdom Pseudomonadati; phylum Pseudomonadota; class Gammaproteobacteria; order Aeromonadales; family Aeromonadaceae; genus Aeromonas; species Aeromonas sp. QDB25. Next base: position 1,283 of record NZ_JAPCIZ010000007.1, read on the forward strand.
CACGCTCATGGTCTTGAATTTCATTTTTTTACTCCGTCATTGTCAGGTCGTTGCCCGACTGCTTGTGTTATCCGGGGCGCCGTCGCGCCCCTTTTTTAATGTCGAGTGGCGGGTTGTCAGACTAGCGCTGGCTCGCGCTGCGGCTCGCCTGCATAGTGGCGAGCCGCCACATCCGGATGGGAGCGTAGCCTCCCCTTGAGCACGTTCTCCCCCACCTGATAAAAGAGCGGGTTGGCGGGATCGCTCTGGGGCCCTTCGGCCAGCGCCGCCAGCTCGGGGGAGAGGCTAAGCAGTGGCACAGTCGCATCCAGCCTTGCCGCCATGAAGAAGGCGCAGGAGAGGCGCGATACCCCGGGAGGTGGGCTCACCACCCGGTGCAGGGTGGCCTTGAGGTAGCCGTCGGACGCGAGCTCCAGCAGCTCGCCGATGTTGACCACCAGGGCGCCCGGCAAGGGGGGCGCGGGGATCCAGCCATCCGCCGTCTCCACCTCGAGCCCGGAGTGATCGTCCTGCATCACCAGGGTCAGGTAGCCGGGATCCTTGTGGGCACCTACCCCCTGACCACTGCTGCCTTCGGGTTGTCCGGGGTAGTGAATGAGCTTCATGTGCTGGTAGGGGGCACCGCGAATGCTCTCGTCAAATACGCCGGCGGGCTGCCCTAGCACCTCTGCGAAAGCGTCCAGCAGGGTGAGGGTGATGTCGCTCAGTCGATCCTGCCATGCCAGCAGACGTGTTTTCATCTCGGGCAGGGCGGCGGGCCACTGATTGGGGCCGATGAGGCGCTGCCAGGGTTCACGAATGTGCGCCACAGGCAGGGCCTGGGCCTCGTTCATGATATCGAACTGCTCCCGCAGATCCGGCCGTGCCCGGGTGAGCTCTGCCCCCACCTGGTTGTAGCCGCGAAAGTGGGGGGAGTGGACCATCTGCACCGCCAGTTTTTCTTCAAGTGGCAGGGCGAAGAAGCGGGCGGCGAGCGCCAGGGTCTCCTGGCGCGCCGATTCGCTCAGATCATGGCCCACCAGATAGAAAATGCCCACTTCGCGGGCGGCCTGGCCAAGCTGCGCCAGCATCCGGCTGCGTGCAGCCGGGGTGCCCTTGAGGGCGGCGAGATCGATGATCGGCAATGATGGGGTGGTCATGGGCATCTCCTCACTTTCCGTGAACGGGGTCTGCGTGCCCCGGCGTGCGGGGTGTTGCGAAACCGGGGCGCACTCTTCTTGAGTGGCGCCGTTTGGGTTGAGGGTGATGCTACTGTTCGAGGTTATAAGGTGGAAGCAACAAAATATTCTTAGTTATATACAAAATTCGAAATGGAATTCGGACTTGAGCGAATGGAACGAGCAACGGGCGGCTCAGGCGGCGATCGGCCGTACCGGGTGAGAGCGACATTGGCGTGACGGGATAGACGCGGGAGAGAAAAGGCGGAGGGAGGCATCCGCCTCCCTCCGTGTGACTGTCATGGGAAGGGTTGCTGGCGCGCCTTTCCTCAATAACCCAGGGTGAAACGCTGGCGCAGGTGAGCCGGTGCTTGCGCCTCGTTCAGCACCCCGTCCGCCAGATCGCCGACCGTGATCCCGGCGGGCTGCTCGCCGCTGAACAGCACCTGATCCGTGCCAAGGCGGTAACCGCCGCGCTTCTCGCCGGGTTCGAGGAACACCGGTGGGGAGACGAAACGCCAGTCGAGGGTGGTTTCCCGGCGAAGGGCGGTGAGACCATCCCGGGCCGCGAGGGCCCCTTGCTTCCACTCTGCCGGGAACTCCGGGGTGTCCACCAGCTGCACGCCCGGGGCGATTTCCAGACTGCCGGCACCGCCGACCACCAGCAGCCAGCTGTTGGCCGCGACGGCGGCGGCCACGATGGCGCTGGCCCCCTTGAGGTACTGATCGTAGATGTCCGGGGCACTCCAGCCCGGGTTGTAGGCACTGATCACCCGATCGTGCCCCTTGAGCACCCTGGCCAGTGCCTGGCTGTCCTGGGCGTCCACCGCCACGGCGGTGACTTGCGGGTGAGCGGCGACCTTGCTCACGTCACGCACGATGGCGGTGACCTGATGACCGCGGCTGACGGCCTCCTGGAGGATGGCTGAACCGACAAAACCGCTGGCACCGATGAGGGCAATCTTCATGGGAATTCTCCTTCACTGTGGGAATGGGGCTATCCTACGCCCCCGAGTGTGATTTAATAATCCACTTAAAATTGCATTCACTTGTAAGCAGGGCTTCATAATGGATCAGCTCAGACGCTACGCCATCTTCGCGGCCGTGGTGGAGGCGGGCAGCATGACCGGTGCCGCCAAGGCCCTCGGCATGACCCCGTCCGCCGTCAGCCAGCATATCAGTCAACTGGAGAGCCAGCTCGGCCTGCCCCTGCTGCACCGCTCCACCCGCCGCCTCAGCCTGACCGAAGCGGGGGAGGTGGTGTGGCAGGGTTGCCAGTCGTTGCAGCAGACCTTGAACGACACCGAGCTGCGCCTCTCGGAGGTGCGCGACAGCCTGCTCGGAGAAGTGCGGATCACCGCGCCGGTGGGGATGGCGGGCCAGCCCCTGGCGCGGGCGCTCTCGCCACTGCTGCAGGCGCACCCGGGCCTGGGCATCCAGATCATTGCCGACGACGAGAAGCGGGATCTCATCAAGGATCGCATCGACGTGGCGCTGCGGGTCGGCACGCTTGAAGATTCCACCCTGGTGGCACGCAGGCTGGGTCAGACCCGGATGCTGCTGTGTGCCTCGCCCGCCTATCTGGCACGCAAGGGCACGCCGCGCAGCCCGGCGGATCTGCTGGCCCACGACTGGCTGGCCTCGGACATGCTGGGGGGCGGGATACTGCTGCTGGACGAGAAGGGGGAGGCCCACAAGGTCAAGCCCAAGCCCAGGGTGCTGTGCAACAACGTCTTGCCCCTGCGCCAGTTTACCCTGGCAGGGCAGGGGATTTCGCTGCAACCGGAAGGTGAAATAGAAGAAGATCTCGCCACCGGTCGGTTGCTCGTGCTGCTGCCGGGCTTTTTGGCCCCTCCCATGGAGATCCATGCCATCACCCCCCAGCGGGAGATCCCGGAGAAGGTGCGGCGGGTGATCAGCGCCCTTCGCAGCCACTTTGCCGAGCATGGCCAGAGCCGTCTACCCTGAGCGGGGCGGGATGAATAGCCAGGCGGTGCGCCGGCCTTGCGGTCGGCGCGACACCCCTGTTTAATGTGGCCCTCCCGGGCCAGAGCGCCCTCTGCTGGCGTGGTCTCAAGCGCATCATGACACCGACTTCTCCCCACCCACTCCGTGAGCCGGCACCCGAGGCGCGCGCCCACCTCACCCGCATCGAGCGAGTGCTCGACTACATCCATGCCAATCTGGATCAGCCGCTCTCCCTGGAGGCGCTGGCACGGCAGAGCTGCTGGTCCCGCTGGCAGTTGCAACGGGTATTCCTGCATGAGACGGGCCAGACGGTGGCTCACTATGTGCGCGAGCTGAAGCTGAGCATGGCGGCGGAGGCGCTGCTCTCCACCCGGCTGCGGGTGCTGGATGTGGCGCTGGATCACGGGTTTGGCTCGGAAGTGAGTTTCAGCCGCGCCTTCAAGCAGCAATTTGGCTGCTCGCCGCTGGCGTATCGCAAGCGGGGCCTGCGGCTGGGGCTGCGCACGCCCCTGGTGCGGGCGGCGGTCCCCCGCTCTGCCTCTCCCAACCTGGTGCAGGTGCGCATAGAGAGCCTGCCAACGTTCACCTTGCAGGGAGTCAGGGGCACGATCCGGGGGTTGTTCGATGCCTCACCGGATTTTCAGCAGACGGTGCCCGCCATCTGGCGAGCGCTGCGCGAGACGGGGGCGCTGGACTTGTCGAGGGAATGGCTGGGGGTGGTGGATGTGTCGGGGGCAGGGGAGCGACTGTCTTACTGGGCCGGAGTGGCCACGACGGCGCCTACGCCCCCCGGCCTGTCGAGTCTCAACGTGCCGGCCCAGGAGTATGCCGTGCTCACCCACAAAGGACCCATTGCCCAGCTGGGGGAGAGCCTGCACTGGTTCATCCTGCACTGGCTGCCGGAGTCGGCATACCGGGGGCTGGACGGTTTCGAACTGGAGCGCTATGCCCCCGGCTTTGACGGCCAGCAGCCCGAGGCCACCATGGAGTACTGGCTGCCCGTCGCCCCCCGTTAGGGAAGGAGGCTCACCCCGGCATGTCGCCGGGATGGCTCCGGGCGTGTGGCGCTGGCCAGGAGATCAGTGAACTGGGCCGGTGGCAGCGGCTTGGCGAAGTAGAAGCCCTGCAAGTAGTCGATGCCATAGTGGCGTGCCATCTCGACCTGCTCCTGGGTCTCCACCCCCTCGGCGACCAGAGCCAGCCCCATGCGATGGGCGAGATCCAGGATGTTTTCGACGATATGGCGGGAGGGGCCTTCCTCTTTCATTCCCTTGATAAAGCTGCGATCGATTTTGATGATGTCCACATGGAACATCTGCAGATAGCAGAGGCTGGAGTGGCCGGTGCCAAAGTCATCGATGGCGATGAGCACGCCCAGCTCGTCCAGGGCATCGAAGATGGCGCGGGTCTGCTCGTCCGCATCCACCATCTCCCGCTCCGTCACCTCGAGCACCAGGCGCAGATCCTGGCCCGGGAAAGCGCGAAGAAAGTCGCGGCACTCGGCGACGATGTCCCGGTTTTTGAAGTGCTGGGCGCAGACATTGACGGCGACGTGAAAGCCGGGGGGCAGCCTGTTGGCCACCCCGACCAGATAATCCCGGGTCTGGGCCATCAACTGGCGGGTCATGGGTACTATGTAGCCGCACTCCTCCGCGAGGGGAATGAAGTGGTTGGGGGCAATCATCCCTTGTGTGGGATGACGCCAGCGTATCAGCACTTCACAACCGCGCAGGCGCCCCTGCCTGTCCATCACGGGTTGCAGATAAGGGATGAACTCCCGGGCCGCCATGGCTCTGGCGAGCTCGCTGCGGGGGGAGCCGCTGCGCCCCCTCAGATAGAAGGTGAGCAGCCCCAGCAACAGCGCCAGCACAGGGGCGGCAAGCAGGTTCTCCTGGTTGTACGCCCAGGCAAACGCCAGCACTTCCTTGTAACCGTTGAGCGCCACCAGGCGATAGGGATGAGCGGTGGGCTCGCTTTGTTGCAGACGTTGTCCTCCTTCCAGCAGGCGGGCTGCGGGCAGGGTCCTGCCGTGGCCATCGAGGGCCTGGTCCCCGAGGAGGAAGAAGAGGTTGTCCTCTCCCATCACGGCCTGCAAGGCGCCGAAGATGTGGAAGCCGTCCAGCTCCACCAGCAGGGTGCGATCGCCGGATGGCTTGGTATTGTCTCAATCAGGGCTGATAAAAGGGTGGGTATGCTATCGCCTCATTTATCAATAGCGATTGACCAGGATCAACAAGGGGAGGGCACACACGACCATACTTGTCAGATGAGTGTAAATATGGTGGTGAAAATGCCGCCATGTTCTGAATATGTGATGGCTACTCGCCGGTTGACGATGCAAGTGAAGGCGGTGACCTTCATCAGGCGGCCATGATGGACCCTCTCAGAGAGCCTCGACGACGTTGCCATGTTGCCTCCGATAGGAGATGGCGTGCCTGCCACCCTCGCTTTTCCCGCTTCCCCGCCAACATGCCCCAAATTGTTAATATCGGGGCAAAATAGAACAATAAAATGCAAATGATATTTGTTACTATTCACATGCAGTAAGTAATCGAGGAGCAGATGCAGCTTGTTCACCCCCCTTTGACCCTGGTCGCCGTGACCATCTCCACCCTGCTTGCAGGCTCTGTGCAGGCCGCCGCGCCCGACAGCCAGGATACGGCCACCGCCGACGAGACCCTGACCGTGCTCGGCCAGACCTATCGCAACACCGCGACCAAGACCCGGCTCGACCCCATCGAGACGCCCCAGGCCATCTCGGTGGTGGATGGGGAGACCCTGTCGCTGCGCGGTGTCAGTTCGGTGAGCGAGGCGCTGCGCTATGTGCCCGGCGTCAACACCGAGCTGCGGGGCGGGGCGGTCAACCGGCTGGATCTGTTCAACATCCGTGGCTTTGACAACTACCAGAACTTCTATGACGGCCTGCTGCTCCAGTACAACGACTGGAACCTGCAACCCCAGATCGATCCGGTGGCCATCGAGCAGCTGGAGGTGTTCAAGGGGCCGACATCGGTGCTCTATGGCAGCATGCCCCCCGGCGGCATGGTCAACCTCATCGCCAAGCGCCCCCAGCGGGAGAGCAAGCACAACGTGAGCGTGGCGACCGGCACGGGCACCCTCAAGGAGATGACCCTCGACAGCACCGGTGCCATCAACGAGCAGCTCGCCTATCGGCTGGTGGGACTGGCCCGGGAGAAGGATGGCCAGGCGGTGACCTCGAAGGAGGAGCGCTACGTCTTTGCGCCGTCCCTGGACTGGCAGCTCGGCGAGCGTACCCTGCTGAACCTCAACCTTTACTACCAGAAGGATCCCGAGGCCGGCATCTACACCACTGTGCCCGCCAGCGGCTCGGCCAAGTCCAACCCCCTGGGGCAGCTTGGCAGCGACACCTTCCTTGGTGACGAGAACTGGAACGAGTACAACCGGGACGTGACCCTGCTGGGCTACAAGCTGAGCCACGACTTCAACGAGCGCTGGCAGGTGCTGCAAAATGCCCGCTACATGGATGCGTCCGCCTATCAGCGCAACACCTACAACGCGGCCCTGGCGGCGGACAACCGCACCCTGGCCCGCAACGCCTATCTCACCGATGAAGACTCTCGCGGCGTTGTCATCGACAACCAGCTGGCGGGCAAGGTGCAGACGGGCTCTGCCCAGCACAACCTGCTGCTCGGGGTCGACTACCAGTACCTGGATGCCCATATCCTCTACCGGGATACCCTCGACTACTCGGCGCCCAGCATCGACATTTTCAACCCGAACCATAGCCAGATAGTCCCAGAGGCACTCACTTTCAACTACCAGGATAAAAAGGTGATCCGTCAGTCCCAGACCGGCGTCTATCTGCAGGATCAGGTGCGCCTCGATCGGCTGGTGGCCATCGGCGGCGCCCGCTACGACCGCTACCGGATGGACACCGACAGCCGGACCCTCTATCAGGGGGCGGACAGCCAGTCCCTGGCCCACATCGATCAGGACAACCTCTCCTTCCGCGTCGGCGCTCTCTATGAGCTGGATGGCGGCTTCTCCCCCTATGCGAGCTATGCCGAGAGTTTCGAGCCGGTGCCGGGGGCGGACAAGCAGGGCCAGGCGTTCAAACCGGCGACCGGTCACCAGTGGGAAGGGGGCGTCAAGTTTCTCTCCGATGACATGAGCAAGACGGCGACCCTGTCGGCGTTCCACATCACCAAGAAGAACGCCCTGGTGACGGATCCGGACAATGTCTACGGGCCCAAGCTGCAGACCGGGGAGACGGTCTCCAGGGGCATCGAGCTTGAGGGGAGAGCCGATCTCACCAGCCAGCTGGATCTGGCCCTCAACTACACCCTGATGGACATGGAGATCACGCGTGACACCACCACGCTGCAGGGCAAGACGCCGGTCTGGGTCCCCAGACAGATGGCGTCGCTGTGGAGCAACTACTACCCCGGCGGCAACCTCGAGGGGATGCGAGTGGGCGCCGGCCTGCGCTACGTGGGGGAGGCCGAGATGGATGCCGCCAACACCGACAAGGTACCGGACTACCTCCTGATGGACATGTCCGCCTCCTACGATCTCGCCGCCCTCAGCGCAAGCCTGAAGGGAGTGGGGGTATCGCTTGGCGCCAGCAACCTGTTCAACAAGACCTACTACTCCTGCTACGACCAGAACAACTGCTGGTTCGGGGCCGAACGAAGCGTGGAGGCGCGACTCAAATACGCATTCTGACCTTGCGCCCCGGCACGCGCCCGGGGCCCTTTCAACGAATGGGCGAGGAGAGGGCGCGCGGTGTGCCGCACGGCCTTGGCCGGGAGAAAGCGGACGCGGATCGCGCCCTCGTCTCGGAGCACCAGGCCCTGTTCGCGGCGGCGGCCAGCCTGATCCCGTCCCTCAAGGGGAACCTGGTGGCGGTCGGTGACGTGCGCCCGCCACTGACGGATGCCACCGGAGCGACGTCGGCCGAGGTGGCCGCAGCCCTCCATGCGCACTGGCAGCAGGCACACCCGGAGGCGGGGCCCGCCTACTGGCTCACCCGCAGCTGGGGCATGCTCTGCTGGCAATCCATCTATCTCGCCATGGTGGCCGTCTATCGCCATCAGGCCGTGCCTGCCCTCGACAGGCTGGGACAGGGGCATGAGGCCGGCGTGGTGTCGGGCTTTACCCTGCCGGCCGAGCCCATGATCAGAGGGGAGGCCGGCGTGTTGATCAAGACGGCAGGAGAGCGACTCCAGGCGCACTGGCAGGGGCTGTTCACCCTCCTTGGGACGGCGCAGCGGCTGCGCCCCGGTTTCGTGCGCCCGCTCCTGGCGGACGATCTGCTGGCGGCCCTGGTGCGGGTGCCCGATTTCTTCGGGGAGGTGAGTCGGGAGGAGGTGAGGTCCCATGCTCCCCTCTGGCTTGAATCCTGTGGCCTGCCGTCGGCACATCTGACGGGCTGGTGCGAAGCGGGCCTGCCCCGGGACGAGGCCTTCCCGGGCTATGTGCGCCAGCGCTGCTGCCTGCACTACAAGCGCCGGGATGGGGAACTGTGTGGCAACTGCCCGCGAAGGCTGGGTGGGGTGAGGGGTGATGAATGCTGATACCCGACTCTTCGTCTGCGCGGGCAACCCGTGATGAAAGCCGCCTGATCCTGGCGGCTTTTTTGTGCCCGGCTTACTGGGCCGCCATCCGGGTGCGGATGCGCTCGAACAGGCTCTGCAGGCAGGCCTGATCTTTGTCGGCGGCGCGCACGGCGCCATACATGTGGCGGCGAATGCCCTCCCCGAGAGGGCGCGCCTCAAGCAGGCCCTGGCGCACGAACTCCTCGCTGGCCCAGCGGGGCAGGGCGGCGAGCCCGAGCCCGGCGGCGGCCATCTGCAGCATGACAGAGGTGTTGTCCACCGGTTTGCAACGGGCGGGCTCCACCCCGGCCGGTTGCAGGAAACGGCTGAACACGTCCATGCGCGCCCGCTCCACCGGATAGACCAGCAGCACCTCCGGCCGCAGATCGTCCGGTGCGATGCGCCGCTGCTGGCAGAGGGGGTGATCCGGCGCCATCACCAGGGTGAGATCGAAGGCGAACAGCGGCTCGAAGTGAAGATCCCCGCGGGCCTGCACATCCGAGGTGAGCAGCAGATCGAGCTGGCCGCCAAGCAGGGCACTGATGGCATCGAAACCCGGCACCGACTCCACCTCCAGATCCACGCCGGGCCACTGGCGGCGAAAGTCCGGCAACAGCGGCAGCAGCCACTGGATGCAGCTGTGGCAATCGAGGGCCAGATGCAGCCTGCCCGCCTCGCCGCTGTGCAGGGCGACCATCTGGCGCTCGGTCTGGGCCAGGGCGGGCAGCACCTGACGGGCCAGGGCCAGCAGATGCTGGCCTGCCGCCGTCAGCACCAGAGGGCGGCTTTTTCGAAGAAACAGCTCCAGATTGAGGCGGGTCTCCAACTCCTTGAGCTGGTGGGAGAGGGCGGACTGGGTGAGGTTGAGGGTGAGTGCGGCCCCGGCCAGGGACCCTTGCTCGGCCAGGGCGCTGATGGTCTTCAGGTGTTTGAGATCGATGCCCAGATTGCTGCTCTGAGGGGGGCTGGATGGGGTGGGCGCGACCATGGCACTGCTCCTTTGTGCGTCAGTTGAGAAATTCTTGAGAGCCAGTTGAAGAGGATTCAATAGCCAAGGTCACCTTATCTTGTCATTTTGGATGTGTAAACATCTGGATGGCCAAACAATCCAGATCCTCATCAGATAAACGAGCATAAGGAATGGAACCTATGACCTTCGCACACACCCTGGGCTTTCCCCGTATCGGCGCCAAGCGCGAACTGAAATTTGCCCTCGAATCCTACTGGCGTGGCGAAACCACCCAGGCCGAGCTGGTCGCCGTGGGCAAGAGCCTGCGTGAGCGCCACTGGCAGGCCCAGCGTACCGCCGGGGTCAACCTGCTGCCGGTGGGGGATTTTGCCTGGTACGATCAGGTGCTGGGTACCAGCCTGCTGGTGGACGCCGTGCCTGCCCGTCACCGCCACGGCGACACCGACCTCGACACCTTGTTCCGGGTGGCCCGTGGCCGTGCGCCGACCGGCCCGGCGGCGGCCGCTGCCGAGATGACCAAATGGTTCAACACCAACTACCACTACCTGGTGCCGGAATTTTACCGTGACCAGCGCTTCAAGCTGGGCTGGAGCCAGCTCTTTGACGAGGTGGAAGAGGCCAAGGCCCTTGGGCTGCCGGTCAAGGCGGTGTTGCTGGGCCCCGTCTCCTACCTGTGGCTTGGCAAGGAGAAAGAGAGCGGCTTCTCCCGTCTCGAACTGCTGGATCGCCTGCTGATCGTCTACCAGGAGATCCTGGCCAAACTGGCGGCCCAGGGGGTGGAGTGGGTGCAAATCGACGAACCGTCCCTGGCGCTGGACCTGCCGGACGAGTGGCGCCTGGCCTACCTCAAGGCGTATGAGCGCCTGAACGGCCCCTGCAAGCTGCTGCTCACCACCTACTTCGGGTCCGTGGCCCATCAGCGGGACATCATCACCAGTCTGAAGGTGGACGGCCTGCACCTGGATCTGGTGGCTGCCCCCGAGCAGCTGGAGACCCTGGTCCCGCACCTGCCGGCCCAGTGGGTACTCTCGGCGGGTGTCATCAACGGCCGCAACGTCTGGCGTGCCAACCTGGCCAAGCTGGCGCCGACCCTCAAGGCCTTGAAAGAAAAGCTTGGCGAGCGCCTCTGGGTGGCCTCCTCCTGTTCCTTGCTGCACAGCCCGGTGGATTTGACCCTGGAGCACGAGCTGGATCCCCAGACCCGCAGCTGGTTCGCCTTCGCCCTGCAAAAGTGCTATGAGCTGGGGCTGCTGTCCAACTACCTGGACGGCGGCGCCCTAGACAAAATCGAGGCTTACAGCCAGCCCATCGTGGATCGGGAGTCCGACAGCCGGGTTCACAAGAAAGCGGTGCAGTCACGACTCGCCAGCCTGACCAACAGTGACTTCGATCGCCAGAGCGCCTACCCGGTGCGTGCCGACGCGCAGCGCTCGGATCTGAAGCTGCCGCTCCTGCCCACCACCACCATCGGCTCCTTCCCGCAGACCTCTGAAATCCGGGTGCTGCGTCAGGATTGGCGTGCCGGGCGCATCGATGACCAGGCCTACGAGGCGGGCATCCAGGCCCAGATCAAGGATGCCATCGAGCGCCAGGAGGCCATCGGGCTCGACGTGCTGGTGCACGGTGAAGCGGAGCGCAACGACATGGTGGAGTATTTCGGGGAACTGCTGGACGGCTTTGCCATCACCCGCTTTGGCTGGGTACAGAGCTATGGCTCCCGCTGCGTCAAGCCGCCGGTGATCACCCGTGACATCGACCGTCCGACCCCCATGACCCTTGAGTGGACGAAGTTTGCCCAGAGCCTGACCGACAAGCCGGTGAAGGGCATGCTGACCGGCCCCGTTACCATTCTCTGCTGGTCCTTCCCGCGGGAAGACGTGAGCCGCGAGCAGTCCGCCCTGCAGATTGGCCTGGCCATTCGCGACGAGGTGGCTGACTTGGAAGCCGCCGGCATCAAGATCATCCAGATCGACGAGCCGGCGATCCGCGAAGGGCTGCCCCTGCGCAAGCAGGATCACCAGGCCTATCTCGACTGGGCGGTGCGCGCCTTCCGCCTGAGCGCAAGCCCGGTGGTGGACAGCACCCAGATCCACACCCACATGTGTTACAGCGACTTCAACCTCATCATCGAGGCGGTGGCGGCGCTGGACGCGGATGTGATCACCATCGAGACGAGCCGCAGCCAGATGCAGTTGCTCGAAGCGTTCGAGCGCTTCAACTACCCCAACGAGATCGGCCCGGGCGTCTACGACATCCACTCGCCGAACGTACCGAGCCAGGGCTGGATTGAAGACCTCATCCGCAAGGCTGCACAACAAATCCCGGCAGACCGGCTCTGGGTGAACCCGGACTGCGGCCTCAAGACCCGCGGCTGGGAAGAGACCACCGCAGCCCTGAAGGTGATGGTCGATGCGACCCGGGCGCTGCGCGCCGAGCTGGCCTGAGGGCTTCCATTCACCCGGACGAGCGCCCGGTGAGTGTCACCAAGACGAGAGAGGGAAGGCGACAGCCTTCCCTCTTTTTTGCATGGCCGCTCCCTAGAGGGGGATCAGGGCGGGGTGGGAGGCGGGCTGGTAGCGGGTGGGGGAAACCGACATCGTCACCGGGTGAGGGGCGCTTGCGAGCGCCTCGGCCAGCCACTGTTGGTCGAGGGGGATGGCATTGCGATCCTCGATCACCAGATTGAGGTGCTGGGCACCCAGGCACCCGTAGCGGGCGGGGTCGGTCTGGGTAAAGAGGCCAAGACAGGGCACACCGCTGGCGGCAGCCAGGTGCAGGGGACCGGTGTCGGCGCTGACGAAGAGGGAGAGGCCGCCCGTGAAGCGGGCCAGCTCCCCCATGTTGCCAAGGGAAACGTGCACGTCCCCGAGCAGGTGCTCGGGGGCGGCGGGATCCGCGAGCTGGATCAGCAGGGCATCCGGGCTGTGACGGCGCAGATCCCCAAGCAACCGCTGCCACTGGGGCTGGGAGAGCCCCTTGCCCTTGCGGGCGCCGGTGAAAAAGCCGATCAGGGGACGGCCAGGATGGGCTCGTCGCAGCGCACTCAAGGCCGGGCTTGGCCCCTGCAACAGGCTGCCAAGGGGAATGGGTTCGGCCGGATTGCCCGGTATGCCGAGCAGTTGCAGGGGCTGGTGGGCGTAGTGGCACTCACTGTCCGCAGCCCGCGGACGCGGGAAGATGAGATCCCCGTGGCCATCGTCGAAGCCGCATTTCTCACGGGCCTGTACCCAGGCGGCGATGAAGTGATCCGTACTGGAGGCGAAGGGGACGTAGACCCTGTCGTAGTGTTGGCGGCGCAGACGCGAGAGTGCCGAGAGGGCGCCCGGCAGGTGTCTGCCCTGCAACCGGATCTGATGAATGTGCCGCAGGGGCAGATCGGCCAGGAAGGGGAGCAGGGCGGTGGGGCTGCACACCAGCTCCAGCTCGGCGTGGGGATGGGCGCGATGAAGCTGGTGCAGGAAGGGCAGCAGGAAGAGGTTGTTGCCGATGCGGTTGGTGCTGCGAATGACCAGGATCCGGCGGGGTGCCTGCGAAGAGGGCGGCAATGCGCTGCGACTGGCAAGCCAGCCGAGCAGGGTTCGCTCCAGTCCCGCCGTCCAGACCCGGCGTTGGCCGTCGAAGCGGCGCAGGGCATCGTTGAGGTGAGTCATACCGTTGGGCTCCAGTGTTGGGATGGCGTAAAGGGTGCCAGCGGACTCTTAAGACAATGTTAAGAAGGGAAAACGCGTGCGGATGATGGCCATGGCGGAGCGGGGGGCTGGTGCGGGACGGGGGAAAGTGGCTAGAATTGCGCATTTGAAATAAATGTTATCGTCCGCGGGAGCACCATGCAGTTCAGGGATTTTTTGCCGGTATCGACCAATACCAGCGTCAAAGAGAGTTGTTACGGCGCCCTTGGCGCCCTCATCGGCTTGCTCGGCACCGCCTTGCTGTGCCGCTGGGGGTTGGGGCTCGAGGTGCACTGGCTCATCGCCCCCATGGGGGCCTCCGCCGTGCTGCTGTTTGCCGCCCCGGCCAGCCCCCTGGCCCAGCCCTGGTCCATCCTTGTGGGCAACGGGGTGTCGGCCCTGATGGGGGTATTGAGTGCCAGCCTGGTGCCGGACATGGCTATCGCCTCGGCCCTGGCGGTGATGCTGGCCATCGCCGCCATGTTCCTCACCCGCAGCCTGCACCCGCCCGGCGGCGCCGTGGCCTTGACCGCCGTCATCGGCGGCGAGGGGATCCGGGCGCTCGGGGTCGGCTACGTGCTGCTGCCGGTGCTGCTCAACTCCCTGTTGCTGCTGAGTCTGGGACTTATCTACAACCGCGCTCTGGGGCGTCGTTATCCCCATGGCGGCAAGGTGGCGCCCAATCGCCACCAGACGGCGGATCCCCAGCCGAGTGCCCGACTCGTCACCCAGGACATCGACTTTGCCCTGCAAAAACACGAGGAACTGCTGGACATCAGCCGCCAGGATCTGCAGGAGCTGCTGCAGGAGGCCCAGCTTCACGCCCTGCGGGGGCGAGTGGGGACGGTGCGTTGCCAGGATGTGATGTCGCGGGATCTCGTCGTGACGACGCCACAGGCGCTTGCCATGGAAGCGTGGCATCTGCTCTCCCACCACCAGATCAAGGCGCTGCCGGTGGTGGATGAGGGGGAGAGGCTGGTCGGCATCATCACCCTGCACGACCTGATGATCGACCGGGCGGGTCACCAGCCGAGGGCGAAGGAGGCCCTTGAGCAGCAGCAGGTGGCGGATCTGATGACCCGGGAGGTGCAGACGGCGCGGCGCTACCAGCCTCTCTACGATCTGGTGGAGGCCTTCTCCGACGGGGGGCTGCACCACATGCCGGTGGTGGAGGGGGAGCAGCTGGTGGGCATCATCACCCAGTCCGACATGGTGGCGGCCCTGTTCACCCTGGCCCTGAAACCCGGACTGACGAGCGAGGAGGCGACCCCGGTGTCGTCATAGCCAGGGGGCAAGAAAAAAGAGGGCGTGCCAGGCACGCCCTCTTTATTTCGCAGACTTGCACAGACGGTGGCCAATGCCTAGCCGTAGCGGGCCAGGGTGAGCCCCTCGTCGCTGATATCCGGGGTATTGCCCGAGATGAGATCGCTGAGCAACTGGCCCGATCCTGCCGCCATGGTCCAGCCCAGGGTGCCGTGGCCGGTATTGAGCCAGAGCCCGGGAATGGGGCTTGGGCCCACCAGGGGCGTGCCGTCCGGCGTCATGGGGCGCAGCCCGGTCCAGAAGGTGGCCTGCTCCAGATTTCCCCCCTGGGGGAAGAGATCCCTCACCACCATGGCCAGGGTATCGTGGCGTCTGGGGTTGAGCGCCAGGTTGAAGCCCGAGAGTTCGGCCATGCCGCCCACCCGGATCCGTTCGTCGAAGCGGGTAATGGCGACCTTGTAGGTCTCGTCCAGCACGGTGCTGCGCGGGGCACCCTCGGCATCCGTCATCGGCAGGGTGAGGGAGTACCCCTTGACCGGGTAGACGGGGAGCTCAATTCCGAGGGGGCGCAGGAAGCCGGTGCCATAACTGCCGAGGGCACAGACGATGGCGTCGGCCTGGAAGCGCTGCTCGCCGGCACGGACCGCCACGGCGCGTCCCTTCGCGATCTCGACCTCGTCGATGGCGCAGTTGAAGACGAAGCTCACCCCGAGCTTGCGGGCCTCGTCAGCCAGGGCCTGGGTGAAGCGGAAGCAATCCCCCGTCTCGTCCCCCGGCAGGCGCAGGCCCCCCACCACCTTGCCACGCACCCTTGCTAGGGCGGGCTCGACCTCCTCGCAGCCGTCGGCATTCAGAGACTGATAGGGGACGCCGTACTCCTCGAGCACGGCAATATCGCGCTGGCTGGCATCGAGCTGGGCCTGACTGCGAAACAGTTGCAGGGTGCCGAGCTGGCGCCCTTCGTAGTCCAGCGCCAGCTCGCCCCGCAACTGCTTCATGCAGTCGCGGCTGTATTCGGCCAGCCGCACCATGCGCCCCTTGTTGACTGCATAGGCCGCTGGCGTGCAGTTGGCGAACATCTTCAGCATCCAGCGCAGCTGGAAGGGGTCCGAGGTGGGCCGCACCGTGAAGGGGGCGTGCTTTTGCAGCAGCCATTTGGCGGCCTTGAGGGGAATGCCGGGGGCAGCCCAGGGGGAAGCATAACCCGGGGAGATCTGACCCGCGTTGGCATGGCTGGTTTCAAGGGCCACCCCGTCACGCCGCTCCAGCAGGGTCACTTTGTGACCGGCCTTGGCCAGATACCAGGCGCTGGTCACACCGACCACGCCACCACCGAGTACCACTATGTCCATCTTGTCTCTCCTTGACTGGGGCCTCCACCTTAATCAGCCGCCACAGGATATTCAACTGGTGTCGATGTCATTGGTGGTTATCGCTATTCACATTTTGTTAACTGGCGCTCAATGTTGTCATTTGCTCACTTTCTGGCATGAAATCCGGTCGATTCAGAGCCGTTCCAGGTGGAGCAGATGATGCTCTGCCGTCGTCAGGATGGCTTGTTGCTGTTCTGTGGTTTGGCCATCCCAGTTGGCATAGGGCAGGGCGAGGCGAGGGTTGTTGCCAAGTTTGTACCTGTTGCGCCAGATAAAGTGCCAATAGAGGCTGTTGAAGGGGCAGCTGTCCGGCCCGCTGCGGGCCTTCACCTGATAGTGACACCCCTTGCAGTAGTGGCCCATCCGCTCGAGATAGGCGCCGCTGCTGGCGTAGGGCTTGCTGCCCATCAGGCCGCCATCGGCAAACTGGCTCATGCCGCGGGTGTTGGGCAGCTCCACCCACTCAATGGCATCCACATAGATGCCCAGATACCAGGCATCCACCTCGTCAGGGTGGATCCCCGCCAGCAGGGCGAAGTTGCCGGTCACCATCAGCCGCTGGATATGGTGGGCATAGGCGTGCTCCAGAGACTGTCGAATGGCGTGACGTACGCAGGCCATGCTGGTTTCTCCATTCCAGAAAAAACCGGGCAGGGGTCGCTCGGCCCCGAGAAAGTTGGTGCGCCGATACTCGGGCATTTTTTCCCAGTAGAGGGCGCGGACAAACTCGCGCCAGCCGAGGATCTGGCGGATAAACCCCTCCACCTGCGCCAGGGAAATGGTGGCCTGATTGGCCTGCCAGTGAGCTTGCGCAGCGCGGATCACCTCGAGGGGATGGAGCATCTTGCTGTTCATGGAAAACGACAAGCGGCTGTGGAACAGGCTCCAGCCCCGCTCGCTCAGGGCGTCCTGATAGCGACCGAAGTGGGGCAGGCAGTGTGCAAGGAAGTGTTCAAGCAGTGCGCGGCTCTGGCGCCGGGTGACGGGCCAGGGCAGGGCGTCGGCATCGGCACTGCCAATGGTGGCGACGCCGTGGCGGGTCAGCATGGCATCGATGTCGCTCACCTCGTTGGCAAAGGTGAGGGGCGCCGGAATGGGTTGGCTCGCCGGCAATTTGGCGCGATTCTCGGCATCGAAGTTCCAGCGCCCCCCAAGGGGCTGGCCGCGCTCATCGAGCAACACCCGGTACTGCTTTCGCAGGGCGCGGTAGAAGAACTCCATCCGGCTGTGGGGGTAGCGTCGCCAGCCATCGCGGGGGGTGAGAAAATGTTCGCTGTCCACCTCAGCGGTCGGGATGGCAAGGCCTGAGGCCCACTGGGTCAGCTGGCTTGCAAGGCGCCACTCGTCCGGGCTCTGCCAGGCGAAGCGATCGGCCTGATGCGCTTCTAGCTGGGCCGCCAGCAAGCTCGGCAAATCGGGCCAGGGGGCGCTCTCATCGAGAGTCAGGTAGCAGACCCGGTGGCCCGCCTTGGTGAGGGCGGCGGCGAAGGCGCGCATGGCGGCAAAGAAGGCTAGCACCTTCTGGCGATGGTGGCGGCAGTAGTCCGTCTCCTGGCGCAGCTCCACCATCAGGTAGCAGACAGCGGCATCCTGCGTGTGAAACCAGCTGTGACCTGCGTTCAGTTGATCCCCGAGAATGAGGCGCAGCTCCATCAGGGGTGCTCCTTCCGACGACGGCAGCGTTCGCTGCAATAGCGCACTTCCTGCCAGCAGCGGGCCCACTTGCGCCGCCAGGCAAAAGGACGCAGGCAGACGGGACAGATCTTCTCGGGTAGATGGGGTTTGAGGTGCATGTGGCGGCCCTGTTGATGCCCTTGGTTTCTCTCTGCCTCCTTAACGAAGCACCATACGGTCGGGATCACTGGGGGAGCAGAAAGAGGCAATAGGGGGTGATTGCCACTCATGAAAAAGGCCCCCGCACCTGCCGGTTCGGGGGCCCTTGTTCTCGTAGCCGTTACTGGCTGCTGAAGAGCCTGGGCTGGGGAGTGGACTGCGCCGTCAGGGTCATGCGGCCCGAGGTTTCCAGCCAGCTCTTGATCTTTCTGGCATCGGCGACCCGTTCATCCGTGGTGTTGGCGTGAAGCAGCACCATGACCACGGGCTCGTTGTTGACCCGGGTTCCCATCACCAGGCAGCGCCCCGCCTCGCGGATATAACCGGTCTTGGAGACCAGAATGGGCCAGCTTCCTTCCCGTACCAGGCGGTTGGAGTTGAGGTAGTGCAGCTGGCGCTTGCCGTTGCGTACCAGACGCTGCTCGGAGGCGGTGTACTGGCGGATCAGCGGGTAGGTGGATGCGGCAGCAGCCAGTTTGGCGAGATCGTGTGCGGTGGAGACGTTGCGGGGGTTGAGCCCGGTGCTGTCGGCGAAATGAGTGCTCCACATGCCGAGCATGCGGGCCTTGGCATTCATTGCCTCGATAAAGGCTTTGCGGCCACCCGGGTAGTGCCGTCCCAAAGCGGAGGCGGCGCGGTTTTCAGAGGACATCAGTGCGATGTGCAGCATGTCGGCGCGGCTCAGGCGCGAGCCCACCGCGAGGCGCGACCCCGTGCCCTTGAGTCTGTCCACGTCATCCATGGTGACGGTGAGGGTCTCGTTGAGGCGCTGATTGCCGTCCAGTACCACCAGCGCTGTCATCAGCTTGGTGATGGAGGCGATGGACATCACCCGGTTGGCGTTGCGCTCTGCCAGGGTCTCGCCGGTTTTCGGGTTGACGACCACGTAGGCATCGGATCTCAGTGGCAGGTTGCTGCGGGGTTCGAGCAGGCTGTTGGTGGAAGAAGAGGTCGCAGAAAACGGGTTGGCATGGGCGCTTTCCATGCTGGCGGGAAGGAGGAAGGCGCCGAGCAGCAAGGGAAGAAAAGGACGAAGGTTCATGGTTTGACTCTACTACGACTCACAGGGACATTTGGCTAAGTTATATGACGGTAATTGACGCTTCACAACGTCTGGTGGCCGGATATTTCCATTTTATGGGCCAGCGCACCTTGAAATCCCCCGCATCGGGGCTATTAGGCCCGATAAAGGGAGTCATAGAGGCCTGTCAGGCCATGCCAGACACGCCACCACGGGGGCGCACTATATGCTGGCGAGGGGCGGGATGACGACTCTTTTTGCACCTTTCGGCGCCTTGGGATGATGAAAAGGTTGTTCATGGCGACCATGGCGATTAAAACGGCGCCCGGCAGGGAAGATGGCCCGCTGCATTATCGCCGTTTTGCCCCGCTTCATCCTCCCATCATCCTTGCGGTCTGAATGGCCTGGATCAGCGCGGCCCGATTGATGCGGGGGCGCTCCTCGTCCAGCAACTGCTGCCAGAGGGCGATGGCCTGGGAGTAGCGGCCGTGCAGGAAGTGATCGGAGGCGAGCAGCATCAGGGCGCTCACCTCGCCCTTGTCCTGCTTGAGCGCACTATCGAGTAGGCTCAGCGCCTCCGGGGTGAGCTGCTGGCCCGCCTGGTAGTAGAGCACGGTAGCCTGAGCTGCTTGAGTCGCGGCGCTGGCACCCCCTTCTTGCAGGGCGAGACGCTGGTAGGCGAGCAGGGCGTTCTCGTACTCGTCCCGATAGAGATAGAGCTGGCCGAGCGCCGTCCAACCGTCGAGATCGGCGGGGTTGGCTTGCAGGCGCTGGTGCAAGGCGCCCAGCTCCTTGTCCTGCAGATCCCGCGGGCTCAATCCCGCCAGCGGATCGGGGCGCGCCTGATACGCCTGCCACGCCTGATAGCGGCCGGTGCCGGCATAAATACCGGCCATCAGCGCCAGCAGCAGGGCCCCAAACAGCATCCAGGAGCGCAGCCAGGGCAGCGGACGGGCGGTGCGGTCCTTTGCCAGCCCCTCGCGCAGGGCCTGCTCGGCGGTTGGGGTGGCGTTGGCGAGACGGGCCAGCTCCAGCTCCCGGTAGAGGCGACTGTGGGGGGCCAGCCCCGCCTGCTGCTCGGCCATGATCAGCCGGTTCAGTTCGGCCCTGGGGTCGTGGGCGAGCATCCCCTCGGCTCTGTCGCCGACAAGCGGCACCCGCGCCGGTTGCCGGCGATGCAGGCTCCTGTGCAGGCGATGGAGCGCCAACAACAGCAAGAGGGCGGGGCCGCCCCACAGCAGCGCCGTGCTGCGCTTGAAGGGGGGATCGTAGCGCACGAAGTCACCGAAGCGCGCCGTCATGCGGGCGATCACCTGCTCATCAGACTGCCCCTCGTCCACCCAGCGGTAGACCTCGAGCCGCAGATCCCGGGCGATGGGGGAGTTGGACTCCACCAGGTTCTGGTTCTGACACTGGGGGCAGCGCAGGGCGCGGGACAATTCCTGAGCGCGGGTCTGCCGCTCTGGGTGGCGAAACTCATAGGTGTCGACCCCGCTGGCAAGGGCCCCGAGGCTCAAGGCCAGCAAGAGCGGCGCGATCAGGGCGTGGACGAGACGGCTCATGGCTTGCTCTCCTGCACTTCTCTCTCCACTTGTATCTCCACTTCTCTCTCCACTTCGGGCTGGCTGGCGGTGTTGCTGCGGGCCTTTGCAAGCAGGGGGGCAAACTGGCGTTGCCAGATCTCCCGGGTGAGCAGGCCGGTATGGCGGGTCAGCAGGGTGCCGTCGCCGGCGAAGAGATAGGTCTCCGGCGTGCCGTAGACGCCGAGCTCCAGCGCGAGTCGGCCGTCGGGGTCGGCCAGCACGGCGCGATAGGGGTTGCCCGCCTCGGTGAGCCAGGCGCGAGCAGCGTCTCCCTTGTCCCGGTAGTTGAGGCCATAGAGGGGCACGGTACTGGCCAGCTCACCCAGTAGCGGATGCTCGGCGCGGCAGTTGGGGCACCAGCTGGCCCAGACGTTGAGCACGAAGAGCTCCCCCTTGAGCGCCGCAGTGTGGATGGAGGGGCCACCAAGCAGATCGTCACTCTGCCAGGCAGGCAGGGTGCGCCCGGCGACTGCCTCATCCTGGCTGTAGGGGTTGTTGCCAAGGCCGAGCCAGAGCAGGGCACCGAGCCCCAGGGTGAGCACGAGCGGTACGAACAGGCGCAGACGGGCGTTCATAAGGACTCCTGTTCAAGTCGGGGGCAGGGGGCGGTCGCTGGCGCAGGATGGCTAGCCAGCAGCGGCCGGCGGGCGAGCAGGCGCAGGGTGCCGCCCGCCATCATCAACAGGCCGCCGAGCCAGATCCAGCGCACCAGCGGCTTGTAGTGCAGCCGCATGGCATAGGCGCCGGGTCCCATCTTCTCGCCAAGCACCACGTAGAGATCGCCGAGCATTCCCCATTTGATCCCGGGTTCGTTCATGTTCATGGTGCGCACGCTGTAGTGGCGCCGCTCCGGCGTCAGCCTGGCGACCTCTTTACCATCCTGATGCACGCTAAGTGTGATGCGCTCGGCGGTGTAGTTGGGGCCGATGATGGGCTCGCTCCCCTCATAGCGAAACTCGAAGGTGCCGAGCCGATAGGGTTGACCTGCGGCGAGTACCGCGCCCCCCTCCTGACTGTGGTGACTCACCTGCGCAATACCGAGGGCGCACACCGCCACCCCGAGGTGGGCCAGCAGGCTGCCGAACCGATTGAGGGTGAGCTCGCGCAGGGCGACCGGTTGCAAGAGCGGGAGCAGCAGGCTGGCCATCAGCCAGAGGCTCAGCACGTTGGCCGCAAGCCCCAGCCAGTTTGCCCGCAGCGGTTCGGGATAGGCGAGGCTCAGCAAGGTGCCCCCCAGCAGGCCGAACAGGCATGGGAGCAGCACCGTGATGCGGCGCTGGGCTGCCAGATGCTGCCAGCGCAGGCGCGGCAGCTGGGTCATCAGCGCCATCAGGCAGAGGGCCAGCGGCACGAAGATGGTATTGAAATAGGGGGCGCCCACCGAGAGCGAGCCCAGATGGAGCGACTGGAACACCATGGGGTAGAAGGTGCCGAGCAGCACGCTGGCGCAGGCCACGCAAAGCAGCAGGATGGCGGCGCCGAGCAGTCCCTCTTTTGACAGCAAGCCAAAGCGGGCATAGGGAGCGCGAATGTCCGCCCGCAGGGCAAACAGGGTGAGGGCGCAGGTCAATAGCAAACCGAGCAGCAACAAGAGGGTGAGGCCGCGGCTGGGGTCCACCGCAAAGGCGTGTACCGAGGTGAGCACCCCGGAGCGCACCACGAAGGTACCGAGCAGGCTGAGCGAAAAGGTAAAGATGGAGAGCAGCAGCACGGCGTGGCCGTAAGCGCCGCGCTTCTCGCACACCACCAGGGCGTGCAGCAGGGCGGTGCCCAGCAGCCAGGGCAAGAGGGAGGCATTTTCCACCGGATCCCAGAACCACCAGCCGCCCCAGCCGAGCTCGTAATAGGCCCACCAGGAACCCAGCACGATGCCGGCGGTGAGAAAGACCCAGGAGCCGAGCGCCCAGGGGCGGCTCCAGTGGGCCACGGCGCCATCGAGCCTGCCCGAGTGCAGCGCCGCCATGGCGAAGGCGAAGTTGACCGCAAAACCGACATAACCGAGATAGAGCAGGGGTGGGTGGAGGATGAGGCCGATATCCTGCAGCATGGGGTTGAGATCGCGCCCCTCCAGTGGCCCCGGGAACTGGCGGTCAAACGGGCTGGAGAAGATCAGGGTATAGAGGCCGAACAGCCCGACGATCAGCCCCATGATGGCCAATACCCGGGTTGTGATCAGCGGATCGACCCGCCTGGAGCAAAGGGCCACCAGCGCGCCCCACAGCCCCAGCGCAAAGACGAAGAACAGCATGGAGCCCTCGTGGCCGCCCCACACGGCCGCCAGCTTGAAGCCTAGGGGCAGGGCGCTGTTGGCGTGCTGGGCCACATAGACCAGGGTGAAGTCATCCTGGCCAAAACAGCTGGCGAGCAGCAGCAGGGCTGCCCCGAGCAGGAGCGCGACCAGGATGGCCAGCGGTGTTGCGCAGCCCAGCAGCGGGCGTGAGGCGAGCCGCAATCCCAGCCAGGGCAGCAGCCCTTGCAGCAGGGCGAGCCCGGTCGCCAGCAACAGTGAGAGATAGCCGAGCTCCGCCAGCACACAACCTCCGGTTCAATCTTTGATGTCATTCATGTCATGCCACACACGCCGCGTCGTCTCCCTTTGGGGGAAAACATTGCCAAGCAACGGGTGTGGCATCACCAGAAATTCATTGGGCCAGCAACAAACCAGCGCCAGTCACCCGAGGGTGGCTGGCGCTGGTGATCATACCGTTATACGACTGTCATTTGACCGGCATAGAGCACGAAGTAGCGCAGCAGCAGGATCCCCACCAGGGTCAGGCTGCAGACCAGCACCAGATAGCCGTTTCTGGCCCGCAGCGGCGCGGGGGCCAGCAGGGCCAGCAACTGGGGCAGCAGCATGCCGATGCCCACCACCCCGAGCCAGAACACCTGAGCCCAGAAGCCGCTGCCGATGGCGGCCCACATGGCTGCCTCCTTCTGGCCGCCACCGAAGTAGAGGCCGGTAAAGAAACAGACCAGCAGCAACACCTCCACCGCCAGCACCGGCCGCTCGAAGCGGTGGACAAAGCTCACCCCCTGGCTGTGATGGTTCTCCTTGAACAGGGTGACCGCCAGCAAGATGGTGGAAGCGATGCCGGAGCTGACGCCGGAGATGAGGAACAGCACCGGCAGCACCGGGTTGTTCAAGAGCGGATAGGTCTTGAGCGCCGACAGCAGAAAGCCGGTGTAGGCCCCCAACAGCACGGCAAGCAGCAGCAAGAGTGGCGCCAGTAGCCGCTCGATGCGGGCAAGCCAAGCAATGAGATTATCCACAAAGGCGAACTTCTCTTGCAGCAGGTGACGGCGCAAGGTCTCGATCTCGGCCCGAAACACCACTGCCAGCCAGGCGAACAGCACCGCCATGTAGACCTGGAACAGCATGACCCCCATCGACATCACGGAGTCGAACTGGTAGTGGAACATCAGCTTCCAGAAGGTCCAGGGGCGGGCCAGGTGGAAGATGAGGATCAGTAACCCCAGCACCACGCTCACCGGCGCCAGAATGGCAGTCGCCTTGATGATGCCGCTCTCGCTGCCGGCTCCCTTGCGGCGCAGCAGCACCGAGAGGGTGGTGGCCCCGGCGGAGATGCCGAGCAGGAACAGGTAGATGGCTATGGGCCAGTCCCACACCAGCGAGGGGAAGTGAAATGCATCATGCAACATGATCCATTCCTCCTTCTGTTACTGCGGTAGATGGCGATCGGACAAATCCCCACACAAGGGAAGGGAAGTGAAATGCCTCTTGCATCGTCATGACTTTATCTCCCCTTTGGGCACGCGGTACATCTTGGGCGAAGTGCCGAGTGCCTGCTTGTAGCGATAGGTGGTCTCCTTTACCAGCCGTTTGGCGATGGGGCTGTCCGGGTCATCCAGATTGCCGAACACCAGCGCCTTGGTGGGGCAGGATTCCACGCACGCCGGCTCCTTGCCCGCCGCCAGGTTGGTCTTGCGGCAAAAGTCGCACTTGTCGGCCACCTTGGTCACAGGGTTGATAAAGCGCACCTGATAGGGGCAGGCAGCCAGACAGTACATGCAGCCAACGCAGAGATCCGGGTTGACGTCGACGATGCCATCCTCCTTGCGGATATGGGAGGCACCGGTGGGGCAGACGTACACGCAGGGGGCGTTGTCGCAGTGCTGGCAGGACTTGCGAAAGAAGTGGTACTCGGCATCGGGGAAGGTGCCGATGGGGCCGGAGCGGATGATCTCGAGGCGCGAGACCCCCTCTGGCACCTGATTCACCTCCCGGCAGGCATCCATGCAGGCGGTACAGCCGATGCAGGCCGTCTCGTCGTGGAGCATGCCAAAGCGGACCCCGTCGATGGTCTGGCTGTGGGCGAGGGGGGTAGCAAGGGAGCGAGTCGGCCCTGTCATCATGATGAGGGCCCCCGCGCTCATCCCCGCCATGAAGTGACGGCGAGAGCAGCTCATGGTACCTCCTTGCCCGAGGTGGTGTTCGCCTTGGCCGCCTTGACGGCCTCATGCTGCTTGCTGTGGCAGTCGACGCAGAGCTTGATGCGGGACTTCTCCGGAATAGCCACCATGGGCTCCTTGGCCGGGTGCAGCTGGTGGCAGCTGGTGCAGGTGAGCTTGGTGGCGTGCACGTCGTGGGCCCAGAGCGCCTCGCGCAGCACTTTGGGCTCGTGACAGCTCATGCAGACCCCGTTCTGCTCGGCGATGGGGTAGCGCTCGGTGCTCTGTTTGTTATTGAAGCTGTCGCTAAAGCGCATCACGTCCTTGACCCCTTCCCGGTGTTGGGGGGAGGGTTGACCGTGGCAGTTGGTGCAGGTTACCGGCGCCAGGTTGTTGGGGTTGGTCGCCTGGCCGTGCTTGCCGTGCATGCCTTCGACCTGCTCCTTGTGGCAGTCGGTGCAGGCCTTGTCGGCACTGCGCAGAAATTCCACTTCATGTGTAGTAGGTGCCGGGGCGGTTGCCGCATCGGCCGCCTGGCCCTGCAGGCTGGTCAGCAGCATGGCTGCCATCAGCATCAGTCGTAAGAAATCCATTGTTAAATCACCCATAGGAAGCCTCCATCCGGCTGCGGGCCCGACACTGCGGGCCCGCATGCCTCGTCATTGTGCGAGCCGTCCGGCCGCTTTGGCCTCGGCATCCCAGGCGGGGACTGTGGTCTTGAGGAACTGGGCCTTGTCGCTGTTCATCTGCTTCATGTCCATCCCAAGAGCGGCCTGGGCCTTCTCCTTGCTGGAGATGTCAGGAATGGCGATCTCGTGGCTGATCCCCTTGGCGGCCAGCAGGCGTGCCAGCTTGGTGCGGGCGTCGGCGGCCTTGTCCAGGGCGGTTCCCAGCATGCGCAGCGCCACTTCCGGGGCGTGCATCTGCACCCCGTGGGAGGCGATGGAGAAGTCCCAGCGCCATTGGGCGTGACGGATATCCTGCAGAATGTCCTTCATCTCGGCCTCGGTGGCACCGGCATCCCAGGCGGCCTTGGCTTCAAAGTGGGCGTGCACCAGCTGCTTCTCGACTTTGAGCTTGATTTCGGTGACGGCGTCCTTGCGCTGCTTGACCACCCCTTGCAGCATCTCCTTGCTCTGGGTGTGGCAGTTGCGGCAGGTCTGGTCGAAGCGATCGAAGGGGTTGCCTACCTTGTGGTCGGTGTAGACCTTGCCTTGCTCGTTCTGCACCTTGGGCATGTGGCAGTCGACGCAGGCGACGTTGTTCTGGCCGTGAATGCCGGCGCGCCAGGTCTCGTACTCCGGATGCTGGGCTTTGAGCATGGGGGTCTTGGAGAGGGCATGGGTCCAGTCGGCAAAGCCAATCTCGTCGTAATACTCTTCCATCTGCTCAACAGTCGTACCCTTGTCCCAGGGGAATTTCACCGCCTTGGTGGGGCCGCTGAAGTAGTACTCCACGTGGCACTGGCCGCACACCTGAGACTGCTGATCGAAGCGTCCCTGCTCCTTGAACGGCTTGCCGATGGCGGTCATGGCCCGGTCGGCATAGGGACGGGAGAGGTGCAGGGCGGGTTTCCCTTCCTTGAACTCTTTCGAGGCGGTGTCGTGGCAGTCGGCGCAGCCGATGGTGTTGACGATCTCCGGTCCGCCTTTTGCCCACATGCCCTTGAAGTAGCCATCCTCACCCTTCTCGTCGATGACGCGGGCCACGTCCGGGCCTTTGCAGCTCCAGCAGGCCATGGGCAGCGGACCGTCTTCGGCAGTCTTGGGGGCGCCGGTACGCAGGGTTTCCCGCACGTCGGTCAGCGCATAGAAGTGGCCGCGCGGCTTGTTGTAATCCTTGGAGAAGGGGTAGCCGGCCCAGAGCACCACCATCTGCGGATCTTCCGCCAGGGCGTCGGTGCGCTCGCGGCTCTCGCTGGTGCCTTTCCAGCTGGTGAACTGATCGGTGTGATCCTTGGCGAACAGCTCGCTGCGCGCCTCGATCTTGCCCTTGCTTTGTGCCTCGTCGGCCGCCTGTGCCAGACTGCCAGCGCCCAGCAGGGCGGTCAGCAGCAGGGCTGCCAGTCCTGGTCGAAATAGCTTGTCATATGAACCCACGGTCATCACTCCCAGATAAAAGTCCATGTCGGGCCTGACCGTTCCATCTTGGTGTGGACATCTGTGCTCATCATCGACGGGCATGGCAGGCCGATCCATTGTTATGGCTGCATTTAAATCGGTGTTTATGCAATTGCTCGGGGGGATAATACCAAATGGGTAAAATGGATAATTATTTATCCCCGTGGGAGTTGCGCTAGATCAATTGAGGGGGGGGAGGGATGCCAAAAGTGCGATCCAGGTGGAATTATTGAACCTCATCCGAGGGTTATTTCCACCCGTTCTCTTTTGATGAAAATAGGTAAAATCGATGTTCATCATGTTGGCGAGGAGGGCTGGGCGAGAGGCGGCGGAGAGATACACCGCATGCAGAGAGAGAATAAACTGCTGATATTGAATTTAAATTCAATATTAAGCTTGCGAAGGGGTGAGGGGGAGGCTTCGGTTTTCCATCACCATGGTCCCTGTCAAGGGACTTTGTGACAGAAGCTGTCGTAGAAATGGGTGCCAAGAGAGCCATCTGTTTTCATGAAAGGGAAAATAAGGGCTTTATTCCAGCATATTCGCGGCTTGATAGCGTCTTATTGAATTTAATAGGACGGTTGGCGGCATTTACTTTCGATATTTTCGAAAATGACGAAGGGTTATAGGGGGTTATTGACGGTAAAATAGCCGCCTGTCACGGAGACTTTCCCTTTACGCTTCATGTGCTGGGAAGTCTGTGTTTACCCGTTGGAGGATATATGGCCGAGCTGCGAATCGATAAACCGACTCTTATTGCCAAGGTGGAGGGCGCTGTGTTTGTGATGGATGCGGACGGCTCTTTGCGCCGTGCCACCCCTGGCATGCAACTGGAGCCCGGGATGCGCCTGCTCACCGAATCCGACGGACAGGTGGAGCTGGCGGAGGCGGGCAGCGAACGCCCCGAGCCCACCTAGCACGAGGCGGTACTGCCCGCCGGTGCCGATGCCGAGCTGGCGAGCCTCCAGGAGGCGATCCGTCCGGGGGCTGACCCGACCGAACTATTCGAGGAGACCGCGGCCGGTAACGCGGCGGCCGGTACGGTTGGCGGTGTGGCCGGCTCCAGCGCCAGCGGTTTCGTGGTGGTGGATCGCATCAATGATGCGACTCTGGCCGAGGCGGGATTTGACACCAGCCATGAGGCGCTTCAACCGGGCGACGAGTTGCTCTATGCCGAAGATCAGGATCTGCTGGCAGCCATCACCATCACAGAACCCCAGACCGATGACAACATCATCAATGCCGACGAGGCGACCGGCGTCATCATTCGCGGCTTTGTCGAGGATGTGGAAGTCGGCCAGACCGTCACCGTCACTCTGATAGATCAGGATGGCAATCGCCTGACCACCACCACAGTGGTGCTGCCCGGCTTCGTCTGGGAGGCAAACTTCGGCGACGTCACCGGCAAGCTGGTGGACGGCCCCCTGACCATCCAGGCCGATACCCAGGATGCAGCCGGCAACCGGGCCAGCGACACCGGCCAGACCCTGCTCGACACCATCACCACCATTACCCTGGATTTGGCGGACGAGAGCGACACCGGCACCAGCCAGACCGATGATCTGACCCGCGACACCACACCGCTACTGCAAGGGAAGGGGGAGCCTGGCGCTACCGTTACCCTGACCCTGGAAGGCAAGGTGATGGTCGTGCTCACCGTGGATGGCAACGGCAACTGGCAATATCAGATCCCCGATACCCTGGCCGATGGCGCCCATGATTTTCGCGTCGATGCGGTGGACATCGCGGGCAACCGGGCCAGCGACACCCTGACGGTGACGGTGGATACCCGTGCAGCCATCGACATCGACGATCTCGATACCGACAGCATCCTCGGCCATGACAAGGTCACCCTGAGCGGCAGTACCACGGACGTGGAGGCGGGGCAGCGGGTGACCATCACCCTGGTTGGCCAGAATGGCCAGACCCTCTTCAGCGGCAGTGCCCTGGTGGGCAGTGACGGCCGCTGGCAGCTCAATGGCCTGGATCTCACCACTCTCTCGGGCCCCTACGAGGTACGCGCCGAGGTGACGGATCTGGCGGGCAACCGGGTTATTGACGGGGCTCCCCTCATTGGTCAGAGCGATACTCTGACCCTCTCCGAGGCGGATCTCGCCAAGGGGCCGGTGAGTGCCACCGGATCCCTGCACACCGGTGCCGGGCTTGATGGCAACCTGCAGGTGAGTTTTGCCGCCGATCAAGGTGCCCTCAATCAGCTTGGCCTGACCAGCCACGGGACGGCGCTCGCCTACCAGGTCAGCGGCCAGACCCTCACCGCCAGCGCGGGGGGCGTGACCGTCTTCACCCTGACCCTGGCCAACGACGGCAGCTATCGCATCGTCTGGAACCAGAGCCTGGATCACGGCCAGGATAGCCTGAGCCTGCCCTTTGCCCTGGAGTACCGCGACAGCGACGGGGATCGGGTGAGCGCCAATCTTACCGTCAACCTGGTAGACAGCACACCACCGGACTTCACCATCGCCCCCATCAGCCTCACGGAGGATGATTTCACCAATCCGGCGGCGGTGGTGGGACAGAGCCAGTTCGTGGTGGGCCATCAGTCCGATCCCTTGGTGGCAACAAGTGCCGTCTTCGCGGATCAGAGTGCAACCCTGGCCCGTCTCAACGGCAGCGGTATCAGCAGCGACGGCCACGCCTTGACCTTCGAATTCACCGGTGATCGCCTGCTGACGGGTTATTACCTGGATGGCAATGGCAAGCGGGTCGAGGTGCTGAAGGCCGAGCTGACTGCCAGCCAACATGGCAGTGATATCGACGGCAATGTCACCGTCTCCCTCAATGGGCCTCTGGATCATCAGGGCAGCGACCAGCTCTCCCTCGGGCTCACCGTTTCCGCCAAGGAGATCGACGGCGACGAGACCCGCGCCGATCTGGTTGTCTCCATCAGCGACGGTGTGGATCCCCGCCTTGGCATCGATAGCGGGGTCACCTTGCAGGAAGGGGCCTCGGGCCAGACCCTGGATGGCCAGTTGCCGGTGAGCGTGGGCAGCGATCGCCTGGTGTCGCTCAATTTCGAGGCGAACCAGCCTGGCCTGAATGGCCTCACCAGCGGCGGTCAGCCGACCCACTATCAGGTCAACGGCAACGTCATCACCCTGCTGGATGCGGGCGGCAAGACCATTCTGACCGTGACCCTGGGGCTGGATGGCAAGTACCAGGTGGCGCTCGATGGCGTGCTGGATCAACCGGTCAGCACCAACAGCGTCAACCTGGGGCTGCAGGTGCAAGGCACCGACTTTGACGGGGACAAGAGCAACCTTGGCACCCTCAATATTCATATCACCGACGGCGTGCTGCCCCAGGTCGACCCCGTCTCCCTCACCCTGGTGGAGGACAGCGACTGGAGCGCAGCCCAGACCCTCACCGGGGATCTGGCCATCACCGCCGGGGCCGATCCCTTGGTCAACATCGCATTCGATGCCAGCCAGCCTGGCCTGCAGGGGCTCACCAGCGGCGGCCAGCCTGTGATCATCACCATCAGCGGCAACAGCATCAGCGGCGCCGTCAACGGCCAGAACGTCTTCACGTTGACGCTGGATCAGAACGGTCACTACGTCTTCACCCTGAACCAGCCGCTGGATCAGGGGAGTGCAGACAGTCTGCTCAAGGCGGGCTTCACCCTCACCGACAGTGACGGAGATAAAGTCTCCTCCACCCTGAGCGTTGCCATCGGCGACGGGGCGAATCCGGTCATCAGCGCCGTGACCGGCACCGAGATGACGGAGGCGAACCAGGGGGCGAAGGATGTGGTGAGCCACATGAGCTTCACCGTGAGCCACGGGGCTGATGCGCTCGACACGAGCAGCCTCAAATTCGATATCGCAGCCATTCAGCAGAGCCTGGATGGCAAGTACAGCAGCCATGGCAGCCCGGTGACCTTCACCCTGGATGCCAGCGGCGAGCTGGTGGGGACCAGCGCCGACGGCCGCGAGGTGCTGCGGGCCGAGCTGGATTTGGTGGAGAGCAACGGCAACTGGAGCGTCACCGCCAAGGTGGCCCTGGGGGCCGAGCTGGATCACCAGGGCAGCGAGTCCCTCGACCTGCCGCTCACCGTCACCCTGACCGACAAGGATGGGGACAGGGTCTCCACCGACTTGCCGCTCACCATCAAGGACGGCCATGCGCCGCACTTCGTGGCGGGCAGCGGGGTGAGCCTGGATGAGCGTGGGCTCGACGGCCACAACACCCTGACCGGCACCGGCCACTTCCAGGTCAATGCGGGCTCTGATCGGGTGAGCGAGGTGTCGTTTGCCGACATCAGCGAGCAACCAGCGCTGACCGCCCTGGGCCAGAGCGTCAAATACGAGCTGGTAGACGGCGATGCCAGCATCCCGGGCAACCAGGTGCTGAAGGGCTATGTGGAAGTCAATGGTCAGCGCGTCGAGGTGCTTCAGGTCGAACTGGTGGGCAAGCTGGACAACGCCGCCAGCAACGGTTTTGACTACAAGGTGACCCTCTATCAGGGGGTTCACCAGAGCGGTGGCACTGCGACCGACCTGCCGTTCAAGCTCAACATCGTCGACAGCGACAAGGGAAGCGGCAACAACGACAGCACCACGGGCACCCTCAACATCCGCATTTCGGAAGGGGACAAACCGACCCTCAGCCTGACCGGTGTGACGGTGAGTGAAGGGCGCTTCGATGGCGCCGCCAACAACCAGACCGGCGATGATCAGCATGCCACTGGCACCCTGACCATCACTGCAGACTCCGATCCCGTGGTGGACGTGCGGCTGACCCTCTCGGGCCAAGTCGTGGATGGGAGTGGCAAGGCCATCACCCACAACGGCGAGACCCTCACCTGGCAAGAGGTGGCGGGCAGCAACGGCCACAGCTTCCAGGCAGTGACTGCGAGCGGCACCCTGGTGCTGACGGTGACCCTGCCGAGCGTGCCGGGGCGCATCGAAGCCCACACCCAGGCAACCCTCGATTACCAGGTGACGGTACACACCAACCTGGATCACGGTGCCGACGACAAGCTCAACCTGAGCCTGCCGGTGAAGGTGACCGACAGCGACGGCAGCGTGATCACCGGTAGCACCACGGCGGTGATCACCGATGCTGCGGATCCCGTGATCACCGCCATCGAGGGGGTGACCGTCAAGGAGTCGGACCTCAACGGGGGCAGTGGCCAGCATGGGGGTACCAGCCCGTCAGGCACGGGAGAGGTTGCCATCGGCCAGGTGAC
Source organism: Aeromonas sp. QDB25 (assembly GCF_027707725.1). Lineage (NCBI taxonomy): Bacteria > Pseudomonadati > Pseudomonadota > Gammaproteobacteria > Aeromonadales > Aeromonadaceae > Aeromonas > Aeromonas sp. QDB25. Next base: position 33,437 of record NZ_JAPCIZ010000007.1, read on the forward strand.
GATCGCCGCCGGGAGTGACCGGGTGGTTTCCCTGCAACTGGATGTAGCCCGCTTCAACGCCCTCAATACCCTGACGTCGGGGGGCAAGGCGGTCACCATAGGGGCAGACAGCCAGCCGGGTGTCTACCTTGGCAAGGACAGCGCAGGCAAGCTCATCTTCAAGCTGACCCTGGATGTGTCCGGCCGCTACACCTTCGAGCTGACCGGCAACCTGGATCACAGCGTCCAGGGTAAGGATCTGCTGGATATCCAGCTGCCATTGCAGGCACGGGACAGTGACGGGGATCTGAGCGCCGAAGTGATCGGTCATGTGAGCGTGCAGGACGACGTGCCGGTGGCCGTGGACGCGAGCAAGACCCTGAATGAAGGGGCGAAAGTGACCGGCGATCTGCTGGCCACTGCCAGCGAGGGGGCGGATGATGCGGTGGTGAGAGCGGTGACCATCAATGGCACCGAGCACCCCATCGCCGCCACAGGCAACACCACCATCTCGGTGACAGATGGCACGGGGCAGATCATCGGCACCCTGGTGATCAATGCCGAGGGTGACTACAGCTTCACCGCCAAATCAGGCATCGATCACAGCAACAGCACCCTGGTACAGCAGATAGGCTTCCACCTGGTGGATGGCGACGGAGATACCGACGACGGTCTTCTGACCCTGACCATCCGGGACGAGGCTGGCAAGCTCACCGTGAGCGCAGTCACCGGCCAGGAGGATGCGGGGGCGAGCGATCCGGGCCAGGGGATCCCCATCACCATGAACCTGGATGTGGGGGATTTCGATCGGGGCGAGCATGTGGAACAGTTGCTTATCCAGGCGCCAGCCAACGCCCAGGGCACCTTCTATTTCAACGGCGTCGCACTGACCACCATCACCCAGGGGGGCAAGACCTGGTATGAGGTGCCGCCCGCGGCCATGGTGGCGGTGGCCAACACCGATGACAAGTTCCAGCTCACCGGTGTCACCTTTGTGCCGAACCACGACTACTCGAGCTACAACAACGGAGGTGCTGCGCTGCGCTTCCCGGTGCAGTTGCAGGTGGGGGTCACCGAGGGGAGCAAGCCCCCGGTGTTGACCGGCAATCTGGACATCACGGTGCAGGGCATTGCCGACAAACCCCTGTGGGATGTGGGCAGCACGCACCAGCACTACACCACGGACGAGGACAGCAGCGGCATCGCCCTCAACGTCAAGGCGGGTCTCACCGATACGGACGGCTCCGAGACCCTGAGCTACCAGATCAAATGGGCGTCCGGCCAGGGCACGCTGACCCTGAACGGCAAGGTGCTCACCCCGGGGGCGAACGGCCTCTATACGGTGGCTGGTGGCGACATCAACAAGGTGACCGTGGTGCCCGGCAAGGACTACAGCGGTGACATCAAACTCATTGTGACCCCGGTGAGCACGGAGAAAACCCCGGTGGTGACCGGCAAGGAGACGGCCCTCGGCGATCCGCTGGAGGTGATTGTCAACGTGAACCCGCTGGCGGACGACGCCAAGCTGACGGTGCGCGAGATCCAGGGCAAGGAAGATACCCTGATCGATCTGGGCAGCAAGATTGGGCTCGCCCATCTGGGAGACACCACGGATGGCTCCGAGCAGCTGTTCGTGCGCATCAGCGGCCTGCCCGCCGGTGCCACCTGCTGCTGGGCGGGGTGGCGGTCACTCTGGATACCAACGGCTACTACGAGGTGCCCTATGACCGCATCAATGACCTCAAGCTGCTGCCGCCCAAAAACAGCAACGTCGATTTCGATCTCACCATCAAGGGGGTGGTGAAGGACACCGCCATCCTGACCGATGCCAGCGGCCAGACCCACACCGTGGTGAACGAGAAGGAGACCGGCAGCCAGAGCCTGCACGTGGATCTGGTGGGGGTAGTGGATGAACCCCATTTCGATCTCAATACCACCGACTGGACCCAGGATGGCAACGGCTACAGCATCACCATCCAGGAGGATGGCCGGGCACCGCTGGACTTCAAGCTCACCTCGGGGGAGTGGACGGATACCCCGCTCGATCACTCGGAAACCCTGAACCTGGTGCTGGAAGGGCTGCCGGAAGGGGCCAGGGTATTCGACGGCAATGGCAAGGAGCTGACCCTCAACCTTCGCCGGGCTCGATGGCAAGGGCAATCCCCTCTACCAGGTGGATGTGACCAGCCTCGGCAACCTGCAGATCCAGCCGCCCCTCAACAGCACCGCCGATCTGCACCTGGTCGGACACGTGGTGGTGACCGAGAACGACGGCGATCACAAGAGCTTCGACGTGCCCCTCACCATCAAGGTGGAGCCGGCCATCGACGCCACCGACTATGCCAAGACCAGCCATGGCCTGGAGGATCAGTTCACCGTCCTCGACTGGCAGCCTGACCTGACCGACGGCGCCGAGAAGGTGACCCACCTCAGCCTCTCCGGTATCGAACCCGGGTATGAAGTCTGGATCCGTGTGGGCGGGGTCGAGACCCAGCTGACCGTGAGCGGCGGCGCCGTGGAGTTGAGCGACGCCGAGCTGCAGAACCTGCTCGGAGGTGGCCAGCTGCTGGTGAAAGGGCCCGAGGACAGCGACAGGGACACCACCCTCCAGAGCCATGTCACGGTGACACAAGTGGATGTGGACTCCAGCGCCACCGCCCAGAAGGTGATCGACGGCACCCTGCATGTGGATATCCAGGCGGTGGTGGAGCCCGATGGCAACCTGGTGCAGACCGGTCAGCTGGAGAGCCCGGACGGGCACGACATCCCGCTGGACGGCGTCTTCGTGTTCGAGGATCTGGACCCCAGCAGTGATGAGGTCATCGACTACCTGGTGATCAGCGATCTGCCCCCCGGCTTTGTTGTGGTGGGGGGGATCAACGATGGTCAGGGCAACTGGACCGTGCCCCATGACGCCCTCGGCAGCTACGCCTTGCGCTCGCCGGATGGCTTCACCGGCACCGTCACCTTCAAGGTGAGCGCCAGGGTGATCGACCTTGGTGACAACAACGAGGGGGATGTGAGCGCCCCGGCCTATCGGGAGATCACAGCCAGTGCCGACTTCCATGGTGCGACCCACTCGGGCCAGGTGGCCGCCGATGTCGATTTTGACAACAGCGCCCCCATCACCGGGGTGGAGGATCACGGCGTCAACTTCGGCAGCCAGCTCAAGCAGATGGTGACCCTGGGCACGGCGGACAGCGGGGATGACGAGCTCAGCATCGTCATCACTGGTCTCCCCCCGGGCGTCAACGTACAGGGGCTCACCTTCGACTTCGTCAACGGCGAGTACCTCATCAAGTTGCCGGGTGGCCTCGATGATCTCGACCGCCTGACCCTGACCCTGCCGCAAGACTATGCCGGTGACGGCCTGCACTTCAATGTGCGCCTGGTCAACACCGACACCGTGAGCGGTGACACCAAGATGGTGGAGAAGGATGTCACTCTCTCCATCACCCCGGAGGTGGACATCAACGGCGGGGCGGACGGCCTGCCGGAGCTGCAACTGAACGTGAAGGACGTAAACGGCGACGGCCAGCCTGACAACCTGGAAGACACCGACATTCATCTCGATCTCTCGGTCAAGCTCGCCGACATCAGCCCCTCGGTGGCCGATGGCGGTTTCGAGACCGTGGAGCAGGTGGTCGTGACCGTGGATCCCCAATATGGTCACTTCTTCGACAAGAACGGCCAGCCGGTCTCCACCCTCACGGTGAACGACCCGGCGGATCTGAAGGATCTGGTGTTCGTGCCCAAAGAACACTTCAGCGGCAAGGTGCCGCTGGCGGTGACGGTGGATATTCTCGATACCGCCACCACGGGCAAGGATCGGGGGAGCTGGAGCGGCAACGTGAGCTTCGAGGTGCTGCCGGTGAACGATCCGGCCAACCTCACGGTCCAGAACGTCACGGGCCAGGAAGATGGCAGCGTGAGCCTGGGGGGGCTGGGGGCCAGCCTCATCGACAACGATGGCTCCGAGCAGATCGTCGGGCTGCAGATCAAGGGGGTGCCGGATGGCTTCACCCTGTCCGCCCCGGCGGTCAACATCGGCGGTGGGGTGTGGCAGGTGCCTGTGGGCACCGACTTCTCCAAGCTGACCCTGATCCCGCCTGCGGACTTCAGCGGCACCGTGGATCTGACCCTGAGCGCCTTCACCCTGGACAAGGGGCTGACCCTGCCCCTTGAAACCAGTGCGGGCTTCACCGTCAATCCGGTGGGGGATGCGGTCATCACTGACATGCAGGAGCAGGCGAGCGGCACCGAAGGGGATGTGATCACCCTGAACCTGGGGGTGGAGACCCGGGATACCCAGGCCACCGGCGGCAATGCCGGCAATGTGCACGAGAACGGGCCCGAGCAGGTGCGCGTCACCCTGGAAGGGGTGCCGGACGGGGCAGAAATCCGCCTGCCGAGCGGGGTGAGCGGCACCGTAGTGGATCTCGGCGGTGGCCGCTGGCAGGTCACCACGGACGGCGGCAAGCTCGACGCGGTGGAGCTCGTGACCAACGACGCCAACGGCGCCATGGCGATCAAGGTGACGGCCCAGAGCCTGGACAACGGCGCCCTCGGCCCCGAAGTGAACGGCACCATCCATCTCGATGTGAGCCCGGTAAACGACGCCCCCGTCAACGTGCTGCCCGATGATCCCCAGGTGGCACAGGAGGACGAGCCGTTCGTCATCCAGGGTCTGCAGGTCAAGGACGTGGATGCGGGCAACGGCATCATGGAAGTGCGCCTCTCGGTGGAGCACGGCACCCTGACCCTGCCGGCCGGGAGCGGCGTGACCCTGACCGGCAACGGTACCGGCGATGTGGTGCTGACCGGCACGCTGGCGGATCTCAATGCCCTGCTCTCGGGCGGCGTCACCTATCAGGGCGACCCGGACTTCCATGGCAATGACGCCTTGACCATGGTGACGGACGATAGGGGCAATACCGGCAGCGGTGGCGCCCTGAGTGACACCGATGTGCTGCCCATCCTGGTACAACCGGTCAACGATGCCCCCGTCAACCAGCTGCCAACGACGCCCCAGGTGGCGCAGGAAGATCAGCCCTTCACCATTCACGGGCTGCAGGTGAGCGATGTGGATGCGGGCAACAGCCCCCTCTCCGTGCTGCACGGCACCCTGGAGCTGGCGGCGGGCAGTGGCGTGACGGTGAGCGGCAGCGGCAGCAACACCCTGGTGCTGAGCGGTTCCCAGGATGCCATCAATGCCTTGCTCGCAGGGGGCGTGACCTATCAGGGCGAGCAGGACTTCAATGGCCAGGATGCCCTGACCATGGTGACCAATGATCTTGGCAACACCGGCAGCGGTGGTCCCCTGAGCGATACCGACGTGCTGCCCATCGAGGTCGAGCCGGTCAACGATGCCCCTGTCACTCAGGTGCCGGGCTCATTGCAGGTGAAAGAGGATGGCTCCCTGTCGCTCACCGGGATCAGCGTGAAGGACGTGGATGCGGGCAGCGCCCCCATCTCCATGGTGCTGCGGGTGGAGCACGGTGTGCTGACCCTGCTGGGGGCGGCAGGCGCCGTCTCGGTGCAGGGGGCGGGGACCAGCGTGGTGACCCTGGTCGGGTCGCTCGATGATCTCAACGGCCTGCTGGCAGGCAACCTGCACTACGAGCCAGCCAGGGACTTCTGGGGTCAGGACAACCTGAGCATCACCACCTCGGATCAGGGCAATACCGGTGCCGGTGGCGTCCTGACCGACAGCACCCAGATTGCCATCCAGGTGACGGCCGAGCCGGACGATCCCCAACTGGGGGTCGGCACCCACGATATCCTTGCGCTGCAAGGGGCCTGGGTGCCGCTCAACCTCAGCGCCAGCGTGGTCAATCCTGCACCGGGCGAGCTGTCTGTGCGGATCCAGAACCTCGGCAACGCCCAGGTGGTGGACGAGCACGGCCAGAGCGTCGGCCACGCGGATGGCAACGACTGGTTGCTGCCGATGGACCAGTCCGTGCCCATCTACCTCAAGGATCTGCCGGCGGGGGATCATGCCCTCACCCTGAGTGCCGAATCCAGCCTGGGTGGCAGCACCCTGAGCTCGGCCACGGAGACCATCACCATCCACAGCCAGAGCGGCCACGATCTGCTGGGCTCGGATCAGGGGGACTGGCTGTTCGGCTCCTCAGGCAATGATCGCCTCCTGGGCGGCATGGGGGATGATGTGCTGCGGGGCGGTCAGGGCAACGACATCCTGACCGGTGGCGCCGGCAGCGATCTCTTCGTGTGGGGCAGTGGTGACGAGGGGACGACGGCCTCTCCGGCGATAGACACCATCACCGACTTCCGTCCCCAGGAGGGGGACAGGATCGATCTGGCGGACCTGCTAAAGGGGGTGACCGACAACAGCGTGGATGGCCTGCTGGGTCATCTCCAGGCATCGGTGACCAGCACCGGCAATGGCCTGAGTGACGTGAGCCTGTCGGTCTCCCCGGCGGGGGATGGCAATGTCACCCAGCAGATCACCCTGAAGGACGTGGATCTGAGTGGCTGGAACCTGAGCGGCTCCTCCTCTCACGACATCCTGCAATCCATGCTGGATCAGCACAGCCTGATCATCCAGCACCCCTGATGGGGTGAGATGATGCAAAGAGCCGGCGAATGCCGGCTCTTTTTTTTGGCTGAATATGCTGGCTTGATGTTTTCTGGTGGTGGCAATAGGAGGTGGTTTTTAACAGAGTGGGTGTTGTTGCTGCTTTTCACTGTGCTAGCGGTTCAAACAACCAAAAGAGTTCGCCGCCCGGGCCTCCCATCGGGCTGCCCGGGCGGCGTCAGAGCCTTGCCGCGCCGATCCCGGTCAATGCCGGCCAGAGGGGGCGCAGGCATTGACCGGGAGTGTCTCTTCCAAGCCGGTGCCCCTGATGATGGGCGGACCGGGGGATAGCGGTCAGGCCAGCGCCCGTGCCAGCAGGTGCACCGGGTGTTCGCAGCGAAACGCCGTGCTCATCTCGATCTGCCACTTGCAGGTCTCGCAGTCGGTGATGACCAGATCGGGTTTGAGCCGGTTTATCTGATCAAACAGCCCCTGACCGATGGCCTGGCTGGTGTCGTAGTTTTCCGACTTGAAGCCGTAGGTGCCGGCGATGCCGCAGCACTGGGAGTCCAGCACCGTCACCTTGACGCCGGGGATGGCCCGCAGCAGCTCGAGGGTGTAGATGACGCCCCCCATCTTCTCCAGGTGGCAGGGGGTGTGGTAGGCGATGTGCAGATTGAGGGGCTTCATGGCCGGTTTGTTGCCCCGATCGAACTCGTTCCACAGGAAGCGGGTCACCAGGGAGATGCGATCGCGCACCTTGTGGTTGTCCTGCTCCAGCAGGTGGGGATATTCGTCCCGCAGGGTGAAGCCGCAGGTGGAGGAGGTGGCCAAGAGCGGCATCTCGTTGCCGAGCAGGGTGTTCTCCAGCTGCTGGATGTTGAAAGCCGCCTGCTGCCTGGCCTTGTCCATGAAGCCGTTGGCAATCAGCGGCACGCCGCAGCACTTCTCCCGCGCAAGCAGCTGGACACCGATGTTCATGGCGTTGAGCACCTGCACCAGCTCCTTGCCGAGCTGGGGGTGGTTGTAGTTCACATAACAGCCGTGGAAGTAGGCGATCTGGCGCGCAAAGCGGGCCTGAGTCGTTTTCTGCTTCTTGTACCAGCCGCGGAAGGTGCCTTGTGAGTATTTGGGCAAGTCCCGGTGGGAGGAGACCCCCAGCGCCTTGTCCAGCACCTGCTTCATCGGCTTGAGGCCGGTGGTGAAGTTGACCACCGGGGCCATCAGGGTGGACATGCTGCCCATTAGATCCGTGTGGGAGAGCACGAACTCGCGGATCCCCGGTTTGAAGCCGCTGTACTGGTGCTTGGCCTTGGCGATGATGTCGCCGATGCGCACCCCGCTCGGGCAAGCCACTTCGCAGCGCTTGCAGTTGGTGCAGTACTTGAGGGCGCTGTCAAAGAGCTCGGGGCTCTTGATGCGCAGCCGCTCCCCATCCGGGCCCGCCTGCTTGGGGCCGGGGTAGGCCGGGTTGGCCTTGGCCACCGGGCAGTAGGCGGTACAGACGGTGCATTTGATGCACTGATCGAAAGTCTGGTTGGCATGATCCAGTAGCATGTCAGTTCTCCTCCCGTTGGGTGTGAAGGCACGGGATATGGGGCGAAATCATCATTGGGCTGAACTCAAAATGTGACCGGCGGCCTGCCAGCCGGTGGCGACCGCGACACCTGAGCCAGAGCCCTCCATGGATTGGGCATCGTCGTGGGCCAGCACGCTGTGTCGTTGGAGTGGGAATATGTGATTCATCTCAGCCCTCCGCCAGAATATGGCCAGCGGCTTGCCAGCCGGTGGCAACGGCCACGCCGGAGCCGGAACCTTCTTTAATGGGGTCATAGTGCGCCAGCACGCTGCCGGCGCCGTAGAGGTTGGTGAGGGGCCTGCCGCCGCGCAGCACCCGCAGCCGCTCGTCGGTCTTGACCCCGAAGCCCATGAAGGGGTGGTGGTCGAACAGGCGGCGGCCGGCCCAGGCGTCGCGCTCGGCAAGGCTCAGTACGTCGGCATCGAAGATGGGTTCACGAATGCCCCCGAGGCGCGACTCCAGCCCGCGGCTGAAGAAGCTGCCGGAGGCGAGCACGAAGTGGTCCGCCTCGAACAGCTGATCCTCCCCGTGCTGGCTGTGCACCCCGATCACCTTGTCGCCGTCATAGCGGGCGCCCAGCACCCGCTCGCTGGTGAGGAAGGTGCCGCCAAGGGTCATGACGCGGCGCTTGAGGGCCTCCTGCATCCGCATGCCGATGAGGGACGGCGGCATGGTGGCCACCTCCTTGATGGTGCAGCCGGTGCGCCGTTCCAGCTCGCTCAGACGCGGGCCGACCAGCCCCAGCGACAGGCAAGCGGGCAGCACGATATGGCGACAGCCGGGCACGCCGCATCCCTGCACCATGCGGCTGATCTCGCGGGCCAGATCCGCCAGCAGGTCCTGCTGGCCAGGCCCCTGCTTGTCGAACAGGCGGGCGATGTCGGCGGAGCGAAACTCGTGGGGATTGCGGCTGAACTGGGCGAGCTGGGGCAGGCGAATTTCCCCGGTCAGGATGCGGCTGTGGGCAAAACGGGCGTGGGTCGCGAGATTCGCCGCCGCGAGCGCCGGGTGAAAATCGCGAAACCCTTCCAGGGTGGCGAGCAGGATGGCGTCCGGGGCGGGGGCATCGGTCATGCAGGCGCAAGTGTCGGGGGAGAGCCAGGTGGATTTCAGGGTGCCGATGGGGGTCAGCCGCTGGTGGTTGTGCTCCTGGCGCATCAAGGGTAGCCCCTCTTCTGCGCAGTGGCGTTGCAGGTCGGCCAGACTCCCCTCGATATTCTGCATCCCCACCTTGCTGTAAGGGTGATCCGGATGGGCCGCCATGAAGGCGGGCAGGGCGGCGCGGGGATCCCCGTCGCTCTCCAGCAGATCCACCGAGCCGGAGGAGAAGTGCAGGGCGCTCTGGCCGGAGGCCATCAGCAGGGTCTTCTGGCCCGCCTCGGCGAGGCGCAGGGCTGCGGAGAGGCCCGCCATGCCGCCGCCGATCACGATGCTGTCAAATTTCATGGCTGCGCTCCTTGGTGGAATTGGCGGTGCTGGCATCGAGCGGGAAGGGGGGCTCGCTCACCAGGTGGGGGGCCGTCCACTCGCCAAGGCCGAACAGCCCTTCGTAGATCCAGTAGGTAAATTCTGCTTCCCGCAGGGCATCGCCCCACAGCACCGGCCGGGTGCCCTTGTAGCGCTCCTCCAGGAACTGGCGCAGCATGACGCAGGCCTGACGACCGTCCGCCTTGCCGTACTCCTGCATCAGACCGGCGGCGCGATAGGCGCACAGCTCCCCCTGACAGGGGCCCATGCCGAGGCGGGTGCGGCGGCGCAAGTCCACCAGGTTGTCCACGTCGAGCTCCCGCAGGGCGTATTCAATCTCGCCCGCGGTCACCATCTCGCACTCGCAGATGAGGGCGTTGGCCTTGGGGTTGTCGCGGAAAAAGGCGATGACCCGCTCGCCGTGGCGGTACTGGGCCGAGCCTTCGGCGGGTACCGAGAGACCGGGGGCGGAGACCTTCTCCGGATCCCGCGAGCCGGGCAGGCTCAGCTCGGCGGTGCGGCAGGGCTTGCTGTTGCCAAGCTTTTTGGCAAGCAAGTCGGTGGCCCATTCGGCCATCAGCCGGTAGGTCATCAGCTTGCCGCCTGTGATGGTGTTGAAACCCAGGAGGCCATCTCGTTCGGCGTGATCCAGCAGCACGATGCCACGGCTGATGTTGCGGCCGGACTCGTCGCCATCCACTGCCACCAGAGGGCGAACGCCGGCGTAGGCGCGCAGCAATCGGGTGCGGGCCATGATGGGGGCCAGTTTTATCCCCTCGCGCAGCAGCACCTCCACCTCTTCGGGCTCGACGGTGAGCTGGTCAATCTTGTGGTAATCGATGCGACTCGACGTGGTGCCGATGAGGGAGATGGTATCGCCCGGCACCAGAATGTCCGCGTCCGCCGGTTTGCGGCAGCGGTTGAGCACCAGCTGGTTGAGGCGGTAATCCATGATGAGCAATGAGCCCTTGGCGGGGAACATGCGGATGCCGAGGTCGGCATACTCGCAGATCTGCTGGCCCCAGATGCCGGCGGCGTTGATCACCTCCTGGCACTCCACCTCGAACGCTTCGCCGGTGCGGGTGTTGATGGCCTTGACCCCGTGCACCCTATCCTGGGTGCGCAGCAGCCCCAGCACCTTGCTGTGAGTGAAGATGCGGGCGCCGTGCTCCTTGGCGTCCAGCACGTTGGCGGCAGCCAGACGGAAGGGGTCGACCGTGCCGTCCGGCACCTGGATGGCACCGATCAGCGCCGGGTTGACGTTGGGTTCAAGGCGCAGCGCCTCGGCGGGATCCAGCTGGCGGGCGTCGATGCCTGCCAGGGCGCAGGCGTCCATGAAGGTATTTTGAAAATGGATGTCATCTTCCGGCAGGGTGATGAAGAGGCCGCCGGTGTCCTCGACGCAGTGGCTGGCGATCCGCTTGAGGATGCGGTTCTCCTGAATGCATTCGCGGGCGGACTCCTGATCCGTCACCGCGTAGCGGGCGCCGGAGTGGAGCAGGCCATGGTTGCGGCCCGTGGTGCCGGCGGCGATGTCGTCCCGCTCAAGTAGGATGCAGTCGATGCCGCGCAGCGCGCAATCGCGCATGATGCCGGCGCCGGTGGCGCCCCCCCCTATGATGACGACTTGTGTGGTGATTCTTTTCATTCGTGCCCGTCTCATCTCTTCCAGATGAGGCCAGTGTGGCGCCTCCACGACGTAAAATGTTTGATATGGGCCAAATTAATGTTCGTAAACGCTCATTAAGTGTGAGGTGATGAGCGAAATGTGATGAACCTCACGTCACCGTCGAGGCAGGCAGGGGAAAGCATGACGGGAGGGGAGAAGGCCAGCCCGGGGGCTGGCCAGAGGGCGGCGTGGGGGAAACCTCAGCCGCAGCACTTCTTGAACTTCTTGCCGCTGCCACAGGGGCAGGGGTCGTTTCGCCCGACCCGCAGCGGCGCCGGATCCTGCTCGCCGTCGGTGTAGACCCAGCGCCCCTGATGGCGCACGAAGCGGGAGCGCTCATGAAGGCAGTGACGTTCGTCCCCCTCCAGGAACCAGGCCTTGAATTCCACCATGCCGAGGATGTCATCGGGGCCGCCCTGGCTGGCGAGGATCTCGAGGCCATCCCAGCGGGTGTCGGTCGATGAGAGCTCGGCCGCCGTCAGGCCGTGCAGAAAGTCAGGGTGCCAGCTGTGGACCAGGTACTCCCCCAATCCCAGCACGAAGGCGCTGTAGCGCGAGCGCATCAGCTGTTCCGGGCTGGCGGCGGTCTGGCCTGCGTGGAGCACGCCACAGCACTGGGAGAGGGGGAGGGAGGAACCGCAAGGACATTGGCTCATGGGTCAGCTCATCGGGTCGATAATAAAAGGTGGCGGGATTGTAGCGAACGCACTTCCCTTTCGGCCAGCTTCCCATGCCGTTTAGGCAGACATCATGCAGCAATGAACACAGCACAAAGGGTGACACAATGACACTTAAGCAGAAGATCCTGTTACTGGGGGCCATCCCCGTGCTGCTGATGGCCCTGGTGGTCAATCTCAGCAACTACCTGGTGGCCAGGAGCGATCTGGAATCGGATCTGGTGGTGGCGCGGGAGAGGGCAATCAAGGAGCGCAAGGCGCTGCTCAGCAGTTATCTGATGCTGGCCAAGACGGCCATCGAGGGCAGCTACGGCAAGCCTGACAGCCCCGAAGTGCGCCAGCAGGTGAAGGAGATATTGCGGCCGCTGCGCTATGGCAGCGACGGCTACTTCTTCGTCTACGACTATCAGGGCAATACCGTGCTGCTGCCGACCCGGCCCGAGATGGAGGGGAAGAACCGCTGGCAGGACAAGGATACCAAGGGTGCCTTCCTCATTCAGGGGATCATCAAGTCGGCGCGGGAAGGAGATGGCTTCTCGGAGTACTGGACCAACAAGCCCTCTATCGGGCGGGATGCCCCCAAGCTCTCCTTCAATCTGGTGCTCGACAAGTATCAGTGGGTCGTGGGCACGGGCTTCTACATCGACGACATCGACAATGAGCTGGCCACCCTGCGCAGCGAGCGGGAGGAGACCATGTATGGCTCCCTGAAAACCGGGGTGCTGTTCATCCTAGTGATCCTGGGGGTGACCCTGGCGGCCACCGTGGTGATCGGCAACCGGGTCACCCGCCCGCTGGCGGATGCGGTTGCCGCACTCAATGACATCGCCGACGGGGACGGGGATCTGACCCAGCGCCTCAAGGTGCAGAGCAAGGACGAGGTGGGGCAGCTGGCCGCCGCCTTCAACCGCTTTGTCGAACGGATCCAGTCGGTGGTGAGCCAGGTGGGGGAAACCAGTCACCAGTTGCTGGGGGCCGTGGATCGGCTGCATAGCCTGAGCGAGCATGCGGACAGGCAGATGCAGGGCCACGGCAAGGAGACGGATCAGGTGGTGACCGCGGTGACCGAGATGAGCTCCACCGCCCAGGAGGTGGCGGCGAGCGCTTCCAACGCCGCCAGCGCCACCAGCGATGCGGCCCGCGAGTCCGATGCGGCCCGCGGCGTGGTGAACAGCGCCATCGGCAGCATCAACCGGCTGGTGGACGAAGTGCATGTGGCAGCCGGGGTCATCGAGCAGCTCGCCCACGAGACCGGCAAGATAGGCTCCGTGGTGGAGGTCATTCGCGGCATCGCCGATCAGACCAACCTGCTGGCCCTCAACGCCGCCATTGAGGCGGCCCGGGCGGGCGAGCAGGGGCGCGGCTTTGCGGTGGTGGCGGATGAGGTGCGATCCCTCGCGGGCCGTACCCAGCAGAGCACCAAGGAGATCAACGAGATGCTCCAGCGCCTGCAGGGCGGGGTGAAGCAGGCGGTGGAGGTGATGCAGGCCAGCGAGGCACGCAGCCAGGAGACGGTGCAGGAGGCGAGCCACATCGCCAGCTCCCTGGACAGCATGGTAGCGGCGGTCGGCACCATCAACGACATGAACATCCAGATCGCCACGGCCGCCGAGGAGCAGCACGCGGTCTCCGAGGAGATCAACAAGAACCTGGTGGCCATCCAGCAGATCGTCAGCGAGCTGACCAAGGCGTCCGGGGAGTCCAGCACCACCACCCGCGCCCTGGCAGGCACGGGTGACAAATTGCGCCAACTCGTCTCCCGCTTCCGTTACTAATCACATTTTTGCCGTCTGGACAGGATTTCCAGACGGCAAATTTGGGGATCGGCGCAGAATGTGTGAAAATCGCGCCATTCGTTCCTTTCGTTAGCCCCAACCCTATGAATGAGATCGTGAAAGGCAGTATCGATTTGATCCGTCAGCTCAACTACGGCCTGGTGTATGCCAGCCTGGAGGAGCACAAGGAGCTGTCCCGTACCGATCTGTCCCGTCTGACCGGCCTGTCGCCGGCCAGCATCACCAAGATCACCCGCGAGCTGCTGGACGGCGGCCTGGTGGTCACCTGCGGCGAGAGCTCGGTGGGGCGTGGCCGTCGCCAGACCCTGCTGCGCATCAACGAGCGCCGCTTCCAGTTTCTCTCCATGCGCCTGGGGCGCGGCTATGTGGACATGGCCCTGTTCGATCTCGCTGGTCACTCCCTGGCACGCCATCGCCATGTCTTCAACGAGGCGGAGCGTGCCGAGCTGCTGGCCAGCCTGGTGCGGGCCATCGAGGGCTTTTTGCCCAAGAAGGCGCTGCGTCTGGCCTGCATCGCCCTCTGCCTGCCCGGCCAGGTGGAGCGCCACTCCGGCATGGTCAAGCATTTTCCCTATTACGATCTGCGCAACTGGCCCCTCGGTCCCACCCTACAGGAGGCCTTCTCGGTACCCGTGCTGGTGAGCGGCGACGTGCGCACCTGGATCCAGGCCGAGCGGGAGTGGGGCGCCGCCAGGAACTGCTCGGATGCGGTGCTGGTGTTCGTGCACAACGACATCGGGGTCGGCATGGTGGTCAATGGCCAGCTCATCGAGAGCGAGTCGGCTCTGCTCGGGGATCTCAGCCACCTGCAGCTCGAACCCTATGGCCAGCGCTGCTACTGCGGTGGCTTCGGCTGCGCCTGCACCCTCGTGACCAATCAGGCGCTGGAGGCGCAATATCGGGAGCTGCGCGAACGGATGCAGGAGTTCGATCTGCCCGAAAGCGTCACCATACGCGAGCTGTGCGAGCTGGCGCTGGCCGGCAACAGCCTGTGTCAGGACATCCTGCACCAGGCAGCAGGCCGCCTTTCCCGGGTGCTGGCGAACCTCATCTGCCTGCTCAATCCGGGCAAGCTGCTGCTCGGGGGGGAGATCACCCGGGCCGATCGACTGCTCTTCCCCATGTTGCACCAGTCCCTGGCAAGCCAGTTGCCCGCCGAGTACCTGGTGCGCCTGCAGATTGAATCCACCCACTTCTACGAAGATCCCACCAAACCCACCTCGGTGCAGGTGCACAAGGCCCTGCGCGATGGCAGTCTGCTGCTCGACTTGTTGCGAGGCGACAAGGAGGCATGAGGCTCGGGTTGCAAGGACGCTTCCTGCTCATTCTCTGTCTGGTCAGTCTGTTGCAACTGGTGTTGCTGAGCGGGGCCAGCTACTACTATGTCGCCGAGCAGCGCTACCGTGAGGTGGGGGATCAGGCCCTGGATGTGGCACGGCTGGTGGCGCGGGAGTCGGGCGTCATCGCCGGGGTGAAGCGGGCGGATACGGTCCGCCTCAATGCCCTGGTGGAGCGGATCCGCGCCGAGGTCGGGGCCAGCTACATCGTCATCGGGGACAGGCAGGCACGCCGCCTGGTGCACCCCAATGCGGACCGGATTGGCAAAGCCATGGTGGGGGATGATCCCGAGCGTGCCCTGCAGGGAGAAGCCTATATCTCCAGGGCCCAAGGGTCCCTTGGGGTCTCGGTGCGCGGCAAGGGGCCCATCCGGGACGAGATGGGCAAGATCATCGGGGTGGTGTCGGTCGGCTATCTGGTGCGGGACATCGATGCGGATCTGCAGGGCTATTTGCGCTTTGGCCTGGCCATGACATTGCTCATTGTGGTACTCAACAGTGTCGCAGCCGCCTGGCTGGCCCGGCGCTACAAGAAGGCGATATTCGGCTTTGAACCCGAGCAGATGGGGCGACTCTATGCGGAGCTCGACTGTACCCTGCGCACGGTGCGCGAGGGGATCCTCACCATCGACGAGCAAGGGCGCCTCACCTCCCTGAACCCCAACGGCATCAAGTTGCTGCGCCTGGACGACACCACCGCCAGGAGCGCCATCGGCCAGCCCATTGGTCACCTGCTGCCGGGCAGTCGCATGCTCTCCATCCTGCAAGAGCAGACCCCCCAGTTTGACGAGGAGATAGTGCTCAACGGCCAGTCCCTCATCGTCAACCGCTTGCCGCTGGTGCGCGAGGGCAAGCTGATCGGCGCCGTGTCGAGTTTTCGCCGCAAGGACGAGCTGGCGGAACTCAGCGCCCAGCTCTCCCAGGTGCAGGCCTACAGCGATCTGCTGCGGGTGCAGACCCACGAGCACAACAACCAGCTCGGGACCATCGCCGGCCTCATTGAGCTCGGTGCCACCCGGGAGGCGCTCGCCTTCATCGGGCGGGAGGCGGCCACCGAGCAGACCCTGCTCGGCTTCCTGATGGGGGCCATCGCCAAACCCAAGGTGGCGGGGTTGCTGCTCGGCAAATACCACAGGGCCCACGAGCTCGGTCTTGAGCTCGTGATCGATCCCGATGCCCGTCTGCACGATATTCCTGCCCGTGTCAGCGGTTCCCAGCTGGTAACGGTGCTGGGCAACCTCATCGACAACGCCTTCGAGGCGACCCGCCGCCACGGTGCGCCCTATCAGCCCATCCGGGTTTCCCTGAGCGATCTGGGGCAGGATCTGGTGCTGGAGGTGGAAGACGGGGCTGGCGGCATCGACCCGCAGTTGGCGGACAGGTTGTTCGAACAGGGGGTCAGCAGCAAGCCCGAGCCAGGACACGGTATCGGGCTCTCCCTGGTGCGCAAGACCCTGGATGCCCTGCAGGGGGAGATCACCATCGAAGCCACGACGCAGGGAAGTTGCGTCGTCTGTTACATTCCCAAGGAGGTGTGAGTGATCAAGATCCTGATCGTCGAGGATGATCCCGCCATTGCCGAGATCCACCGCCGCTTCGTGCAGCGCCTCGCCGGTTTTGAGGTGCTGGGGGTGGCGTTGACCCTGTTCGATGCCAGGGAGCAGATAGGGATCCTCCGGCCCGATCTGGTGCTGCTGGATGTCTGGCTGCCCGATGGAGAGGGGTTCTCGCTATTGAGAGAGCTGCGCCAGGCGGGGGCGAGTCTGGATGTGATCCTGCTCACCGCGGCGCGGGAAGCCGCTGCCCTGCAGGAGGCGATGCGCCTCGGGGTGGTGGATTTCATCTTGAAGCCCGTGGTGTTCGAGCGGCTGCGCGACACCCTGGAGAAGTACCGTCAGAGCATCGCCGCCCTGGCGGCGTTGGCCGACATCGATCAGCAGGCGGTGGACACCCTGTTCGGTACGCCGTTGCAGCAGGTTGCGGCAGAGGGACTGCCCAAGGGCATCGATGCTCTCACCCTGCAGCGGGTGCTGGCGGCCCTGACTCCGGAGGCCGCCAGTGCCGAGGAGATAGGCAGCCGGATAGGGGTGAGCCGGACCACGGCGCGCCGCTATCTGGAATTTCTGGTGGGGCAGCGACTGGCGAGCCCCGAGCTCGAATATGGCACCGTCGGGCGGCCGGAGCGGCGTTACCGCAAGCCGTGATCCGGTCGCCCGGAACCTGTTGTCCAGACAAGAAAAGAGCGCCTTTCGGCGCTCTTTTTATCAGGGTTTGCTTCCCGTGGGCATCAAGGTCTCTGCGCGTTATGGGCAAGGTTCAGAGGTGGCAGAGGCTCATCGATTCAGTGGCTGGTGGCAGGCTCCCCCTTGGGGGCCCGGCGAGCCTGCCACCACTGCCAGACGGGCAGCAGCAACATGGTCAGGGTGATCACCGTGAAGGCGAGGGTGATGGGGCGCTCCCACAGGAAGCTCAGGCTGCCGTCGTTGATCACCAGGGCCCGGCGCAGGTTGTCCTCCAGCATGCCTCCCAGGATGAAGCCGAGCAGCATGGGGGCCATGGGGAAGGTGAGCAGGCGCAGGCCGATGGCGATCAGTGCAACGATGGCCATCACATGGATGTCCATGGTGTTGAAGGAGACCAGATAGACCCCGGTCAGGGAGAACAGCAGCACCATGGGGATGAGCACGGGGCGCGGCACCGCCAGTACCCGGGCCAGGTAGGGGATGAGGGGAAGGTTCAGGATCAACAGCACCACGTTGCCCAGATACATGGAGATGATCACCGACCAGAAGACATCCGGATGCTCCATGAACAGACGCGGGCCCGGCTGGATGCCGTAGGCCACCAGAGCGCCCAGGATGAGGGCCGTGGTGCCGGAGCCCGGGATCCCCAGGGTCAGCAGGGGCACGAAGGAGCCGGTGGAGGCGGCGTTGTTGGCCGCTTCCGGGGCGGCCAGGCCGCGCAGGCTGCCCTTGCCGAACTGCTCCTGGCGCTGTTTGCCGGCGATGTTGCGCTCGGCCCCATAGGCCATGAAGGCGGCGATGGTGGCACCGGCTCCCGGCAGCACGCCGATGAGAAAGCCCAGCACCGAGGAGCGGGCGATGGGAGGCGCGATTTCCCTGACCTCTTCCTTGCTCAGCTTGAGGCTGCCGAGCTGCTGCATCTGCCTTGCCTCTTCCTCGCTGTTGTCCTTGCCGGGGCGCAGCACCGCCATCAGGATCTCCGCGAGGGCAAAGGTGGCCATGGCCAGCAGCAGGAAGGAGAAGCCGTCACGCAGATCCGGCAGCCCGAAGGTGAACCTGTCCACCCCGACGCTGCGGTCGATGCCGATGGTGGAGATCATGATGCCGAACAGCGCCATGATCAGCGCCTTGAGCACCTGCCCCTTGCCGGCAAAGGCCGCCACGGCGGAGAGGCCCAGCACCATGAGGGCGAAGTAGTCCGCCGACTGGAAGGAGAGGGAGACCTTGGCGAGCAGGGGCGCCGCCACCATCAGCATGATGGCGGAGAGGGTGCCGCCGGTGAAGGAGGCGTAGGCGGCGATGGCCAGCGCTTTGCCCGCCTGTCCTTTGCAGGCCAGGGGATAGCCGTCGAAGGCGGTGACCACGGTGGCGGAGCAGCCGGGGGCGTTGATCAGGATGGAGGAGGTGGAGCCCCCGAAGATGGCGCCGTAATAGACCCCCGCCATCAAGATGATGCCGGAGGCTGGATCCAGGCCATAGGTGATGGGGATCATCAGGGCGATGGCGGTGACCGGGCCAAGGCCCGGCAACATGCCGATAAAGGTGCCGATGAAGCAGCCAAGCACCACCATCATCAGGTTGACCGGCAGCAGTGCGGTGCCGAGTCCTTGCAAGATTCCGTCTAACATGGTGACTCCTTAGAAACCGAGCAGGGTGAACAGGCGACCCGGCTCCAGATAGACGTTGAGCCCCTTGGTGAGCAGGGCCCAGAAGCCGATGGAGAAGGGGACGCTGATCATCAGGCCGTAGCGCAGACTGGGCTCACCGAGTACCCGGATGCCCACGCTCAGGAAGGCGATGGTCGAGAGCACGAAGCCAAACCAGGTGAGCCCCAGTCCGTAGATGACCATGAGCCCGAGCAGGATGAAGACCCGGCGCCAGTCCCCCTCTTCCCGGCGCAGGGGCTCGCCCCCGGGGAAGAGCACCAGCAGCAGGGAGAGCAGCGCCCCGATCCCTGCCAGGGCATAGGGCAGGGTGCTGGCGGTGAAGGGTTCGTATTCGTCGCCGGGGTAGCCCGGTATCTCGGTGGCGTAGTAGCCATAGGTGAGGGAGAGCAGCAGAAACAGCAGACCCCCCAGTCGCTCCTTGGTAATGTTCATCTTTTGACTCCAACATGAGCGGCGGGCCTGCGCCCGCCTGCGATGGGACAGCGAGGGTTATTTGATGAAGCCGAGCTCGCGCATCAGGCCGCCGATCTGCTGCTCCTGGCCGTCAAGGAAGGCGGTGAACTCGGGACCTGACTGGTAGAGGTTGGTCCAGCTATTGCGGCTGCGGACCACTTCCCATTCCGGCTTGTCGTACATCTGCTTGAGCAGGGCGGCAAACTCGGCGGATTTCTTCGGGCTGATGGTGGGGGAGGCGAAGTAACCGCGCCAGTTGGCGAAGATGGTGGGGTTGTTCTGCTCGCTGAAGGTGGGGATCTGCTCCGCCCCCGGCAGGCGTTTGTCGGAAGTGACCCCGAGGATCCGCATCTGGCCCGACTTGACCGCTTCCATTGCCTCGCCAAAGCCGGTGGAGATGGCCTGGGTCTCTCCGGCCAGCACCGCCGCCATGGCGCTGCCGCCGGCGTCATAGGCCACGTAGCGCAGCTTGCCGGCATCGGCCCCCGCATTCTTGAAGGTCATGGCGGCCACCAGGTGATCCAGACTGCCGCGGGCGGAGCCGCCGGCAATCTTCACCTTGGCGGGATTGGCTTCATAGGCGGCCAGCAACTGGGCCCAGTTCTGATAGGGGGAGTCCAGGGGGACCGCCAGCGCCTGATAGTCGGCGATGATGGCGGCGACCGGGGTGAGATCCCGGAAGGATTGCGGCAGCTCCTTGGAGAGGGACTTGACGATGATGGGGGTGGAGTTGACCAGCAGCGTCTTGTCGGACTGTGCCGAGGTCTCGATCAGGTGGGCGATGGCCTTGGCACCGCCGCCGGCCGAGATGTTCTGGTAGGAAGCGGTGTTGATGAGGCCGGACTTGGTCAGAGCCTCGCCGGTGCCACGGGCCGTGTTGTCCCAGCCGCCGCCGGCGCCGCCCGGGATCAGGAAGTGGACTTCGTTGATCTGGGCGTGGACGCCGACGCTCAGTGCGAGCAGGCTACCGATCAGGGTGCGTTTGAGGGTTCCTTGCAACATGGTGCTCTCCTTGTGATTGTTGCAAGAAGGTTAATTAATCATGTCTGGTTGGAAAACAATCTGACCGTAATGGCTATTAAGGCTGTTCTGCCCATTCTGTTCATTCTGGTCATGGGGCAAGGAGGGGCAGACGTGGAAATAAGAAGCGGGGCTCGCCTCTGGTAAAGAGGGAGCCCCGCCTGCAACCGGCATGGGTTTGAGGTGCCTATGATTTCTCTGCTGCCGAGACCTTCTCGACCATCTTCTCCTGCTTCAGGGCCTCGCTGGCCTTCTCCCTCAGTTGCATCTGCTCCATCACCAGCTTGTAGGCGATGTAGTACTTGTAGATGTTGCCTACATAGGTGACCGTCTCGGGGCCAATCTTCTCCGCCGCCACGTACTCGACGTTGTGAAACCAGACGTTGGGATCCAGCCCCCGTTTCCTGGCCTCGGCACGGAGCCTGGCCACCCGGGCGGGGCCGGCATTGTAGGAGGCGAACGAGAAGAGGGCCTTGTCGAGGGCGGTCATGGGCTCGTCCGCATAGTAGTGATCGATCATCCAGCGCATGTATTTGACGCCCCCGTGAATATTGGGTTCGAGCTGGCGGATGTCGCCGACCTTCAACCCCTTGCCGGTGGCGGGCATGATCTGCATGATGCCGATGGCGCCCACATGGCTGCGGGCATGGTGGTTGAGGGCGGACTCCTGGTAGCCCTGAGCCGCCATCAGCAGCCAGTCCATGTCATAGCGTTCGCCATATTCACGGAACAGCTCGACTACCTGCAGGAATTTCTTGCGCTCCGCCTCGGCGGCGGCGCTTTTGACGAACTTGTTCTGCTTGAGATAACGGGCCAGGATCTCGTCTCCCGTCGCCTTGCCGCGCAGCGCCTTGAGCTGCTCGTTGAGCATGGCGAGCAACTGGGGGCTCTCCTTGCGCACCGCCCAGGCGATGACGCCCCCTTCCCGGAACACGGGGGCGTCGTGAATGGTGATCCCGGGGAAAATCTTTTGCCAGAAGCGGGCCTTGTGCTCGTCCATGACGATGAAGGGGAGCAGTCCTGCGTTAACCATCTCCACCAGATCTTCATCTTCGAGCACCTCCGAGGCGGGCTGGAGGTCGATGAGGGGCTCTCCCGCCGACTTGCGGGCCTGGTTGTAGGCGAGCAGGCTCTCGTAGTAGCTTGAGGAGGGGCGCACGAAGACGCGCTGGCCCCCGAGATCGGCGGCGCTTTCCACCTTGGGGGAGAGGGGGCCGGAGACGAGCAGCTCCCGCACGTTTTCAAGCAGGGGATCGGTGAAGGCGATACCCTGTTGCTTGCGCTTGTCCGTGATGGTGAGATTGGCGGCGGCGATGTCGCCTTTGCCCTCGATGAGGGAGCTCAGCAGGGCTTCCCGGGCCACGGGAATGAAGACGAAGTGCACCTTGAGGTGGCGTTTGATCGCCTTTTGCTTGCGCAACTGTTCGTTGAGGCGCTTTTCCACCTGCATGAAGGCATCGTAGGTGGCCCCCCGTTGCACGCCCTTGGTGATGAAAAATCCCGTCTTGTTGTAGGTGGTGAGCACTCGGATGGTGCGCTGCTCCAGCATGACGTCGAGATCTCCCAGCCTGGGTTTGGCAAGCTCGTCGTTTGCAAAGCTCAGGGCGCTTTTCTCCGTCTCTGCCTCGGGGGCCACCTGCTTGCCGGATTCGGCCCCCCAGGCTGGCGTCAGGGAGCAGAACCACCAGATCACAATCATCCATGCGCGTTTCATCACTTACACCTCACTCGTTTTATTGAGTGTAAGTGGCGACTTGTGGGGGATTTAGCTTATTGGGTTTGATAGACCCGTCCCCATAGCACGATTTTCACTATTCCATCCAGGAGTGCCCGCCCATGAAAACAGGAGCCCGAGGCTCCTCTTTTTCTGCGTGTTGCGGGCCCGTTTGGCTAGAACCAGAAGCCGATGATGAAGGAGCCCGCCAGGGTCAGCATCACGTTGGCCACCGCATAGGTGCCGGCGTAGCCGAGCGCCGGGATGGAGCTGTTGGCCGCCTCGTTCACCACGTCCATGGCCGGGGCGCAGGTACGAGCCCCGGTGATGGCGCCGAGCAGCAGGGCCGGGTTCATTTTGAGCACCCAGACACCGAACAGGTAGCCTACCAGCACCGGCAAGGTGGTCACCAGCATGCCGGAGAAGAGCACCACCATCCCCACTTCGCTCAGGTGATCGAGGATGCCGCCCCCCGCCTTGAGGCCGGTGCTCACCATGAAGACGGCAAGACCGAGATCCTTGGCAAGGCGCAGGGCGCCTGGTGGCACATAGCCCACCGTGGGGTGGTTGGCACGCAGGTAGCCCATCAGGATCCCCGCCAGCAGCAGGCCGACGGCATTGCCGAGGCCGAACTCTATCTGGCCGAACACCAGGGAGACGGAGCCGATGAGCAGGCCCAGCACGAAGAAGGTGGCAAAGGCCACCAGATCCGTGGTCTGGCTGTGGATGCTGATGAAGCCTATCTTGTTGGCCAGCAGCTTGACCCGCTGCTTCTCACCGCTGATCTGCAGCACGTCGCCCTTTTGCAGCATGATGTTGCGGTCAAAGGGCATCTCTATCTGGGAGCGCACCACCCGGTTGAGGAAGCATCCCTTCTCGGTGAGGTTGAGCTCCACCAGATGGCGACCCACCACGGCATCATTCTTCACCACGATCTCTTCGGTGACGATCTGCAGGTCAAGGAGGTTGCGATCGAACACCTCCTTGCCGTTGCGGTAGTTGACGTCGAGCTTCTCGTGGCTCTCGGGGTAGCCCACCAGGGCGATCTCGTCCCCTTCCTGAATGACGGCGTCACCATCGGGGCTGGCCAGAATGCCGTTGCGGCGAATGCGCTCCACATAGCAGCCGGTGTGGGGATAGATGCCGGTTTCGCGCAGGGTGCGACCGCCGATCCAGGCGGCGAGCTCTGGGCCGACCCGATAGGCGCGGATGATGGGCAGATAGGTCTTGCGGCTCTCGCTGTCGGAGAGCCCCCGCTCGCGGGCGATCTTCTGGGCCTCGGTGTTGAGATCCAGCCTGGCCAGGGAAGGAAGGTAGCGCACCACCAGCATCAGGCCCACCAGGCCCACCAGGTAGGTCAGGGCATAGCCTATCCCCATGTTGTCGAGCACCGACTGCATGTCGGTCTGGTGGGGCAGGTTGAGCAATCCGCTTCGCAGGGCGTCCTGTGCCCCCACCAGGGCCGGCGTGGAGGTGAGGGAACCTGCCAGAATGCCGGCGGCCATGCCGGGCCCCAGATTGAAGAACTTGGCGAGCCCCACGGTCAGCAGCAGGGCCGACAGCAGGATCACCAGGGTCAGGGTGATGTAGTGGATGCCGTCGCGAAGGAAGACGCTGAAAAAGTGCGGCCCCGCTTCAATCCCCACGCAGAAGATGAACAGCATGAAGCCGACGTTTTCAGTGGAGGTGGAAAACTGGAATCCCATCTGGCCAAACAGCAGGGCGGTGAAGAGCACGCCTATGGTGTTGCCTATCTGGAAGTTGCCGATGCGTACCTTGCCCAGCAGCAGCCCGAAGGCTAGTACCACGAACAGCAGCAGGGAGTCGCTTTGATGTAGCAATGTCACGAAATCTATGGTCATGCCCGGAAAAACCGAGGAAAAAAGTGGGGCCGATATTGTGCCGGATCCTGTATCAAGAAAGAAGCGCCAAAGCGGATTAACAGCCAGTTAAGTGCTGGTCTCTTCGGTGAAGATAGGGATGTGAGGGGGGGCTGGGGAAAACACCTCTATTTTACGCTGCAAGGCCCGCTGTCAATGAGTGAAATATGCTGTCGAGCAGAGAGGGGATGACACTCCTGTGGACAATTTATTACCTGCTGCATGGGGAGCAAACGGGCACGTTTTTCAGCATTTTCCACTGAGGAAATTGAAGGGTTACAAAAGAGACTTATGACTCATCCGGCGAGGGCTGACCCGCAGGATGCGGCATAGCGAAAAAAAATCCCCCACGGGCAGCACCGCGAGTCGATTCATCCCATTTAGGGGGGAAGGGAAAAACAGCAGAAAATGGGGAAGAGCGGGGGCAGCCAGCGCAAACCGGGGACAATGGCTGCCAGCCCAGATGAACCGTGGCTTTGGTCAAGTTACCCACAGAAACTGTGGATAACCCTGTTCATGAAACTTGGCGATCAGGCTGAAAGCCGCGCCGATACTGGGCTGCAAGGACTGTTCAAAAAATACCTGCAATAAATTGTTTCTATAAAAATCAAATAGTTATGTGCAGCAGAACAAAACGCTGCTGGTCAGTATCGGGAGATCAAAAGGGAGTCAGGCCGCAGGGAAGGGCTTGTGCATTAAAATTGGAAGAGAAAAGCACTAAAGTGGATAACTTGCACCGAGATGGTGAGGAATTGGCTCCCCCGACTGGACTTGAACCAGTGACATACGGATTAACAGTCCGCCGTTCTACCGACTGAACTACGGGGGAATATCAGGCAAGGAGGTGCATCATACAGAGGTCGTATTTCGGGGTCAATAGCCATCAGGGAGGGTGAGCGGATACCCAGCTCCTTCAACTCGGGGTACACTGCTCCCTTGCCGTTTTTTGCCGGGAGTCGTCATGAGCAAGTTATTCCAGTTGGCCAGCCAGTTTCAACCCGCCGGGGATCAGCCGAGGGCCATCGCCCAGTTGCTCGATGGCATCGAGTCGGGACTGGCCCATCAGACCCTGCTCGGGGTGACCGGTTCGGGCAAGACCTTTACCATGGCCAACGTCATCGCGACCCTCAATCGTCCCACCATGATACTGGCCCCCAACAAGACCCTGGCGGCCCAGCTCTACGGGGAGATGAAGGAGTTCTTCCCCGACAACGCGGTGGAGTATTTCGTCTCTTATTACGACTACTACCAGCCCGAAGCCTATGTGCCGACCACGGACACCTTCATCGAGAAGGATGCCTCCATCAACGATCACATCGAACAGATGCGGCTGTCAGCCACCAAGGCGCTGCTGGAGCGGCGTGACGTGGTGATCGTCGCCTCGGTATCGGCCATCTATGGTCTGGGGGATCCCCAGGCCTACCTCAGCATGATGCTGCACCTCAAAGTGGGGGACGTGATCAATCAGCGGGATATCCTGCGCCGCCTCGCCGAACTGCAGTACACCCGCAACGACATGGCCTTCCAGCGCGGCACCTTCCGGGTGCGGGGGGAGGTGATCGACATCTACCCCGCCGAATCGGACAAGCTGGCCCTGCGGGTGGAGCTGTTTGATGAAGAGGTAGAACGCCTCTCCCTGTTCGATCCCTTGACCGGCGCCATCGAGCAGACGGTGGTGCGTTACACCATCTACCCCAAGACCCACTACGCCACCCCGCGGGAGACCATTCTGGGTGCCATCGAGCACATCAAGGAGGAGCTCAAGGGGCGGCGCGAGCAGCTGATGAACCTCAACAAGCTGGTGGAGGAGCAGCGCATCAGCCAACGCACCCAGTTCGACATGGAGATGATGCAGGAGCTGGGTTACTGCTCCGGTATAGAGAACTACAGCCGCTACCTCTCCGGCCGCGCACCGGGTGAGCCGCCGCCCACCCTGTTTGACTACCTGCCGGGGGACGGCCTGCTCATCATCGACGAATCCCACGTCACGGTGCCGCAGATCGGCGCCATGTTCAAAGGGGACAGATCCCGCAAGGAGACCCTGGTGGAGTACGGCTTCCGCCTTCCCTCGGCGCTGGACAACCGGCCCCTCAAGTTCGACGAGTTCGAGGCGCTGATGCCCCAGACGGTGTTCGTCTCGGCGACCCCCGGCCCCTACGAGCTGGAGAAGTCAGGCGGTGACGTGGTGCAGCAGGTGGTGCGTCCCACCGGCCTGCTCGATCCTGAGGTGGAAGTGCGGCCGGTCAGCACCCAGGTGGACGATCTGCTCTCCGAGATCCGCAAGCGGGTGGCGGTGGAGGAGCGGGTGCTGGTCACGACACTGACCAAGCGGATGGCGGAGGACTTGACCGAATACCTGGCGGATCACGAGGTACGGGTGCGCTATCTGCACTCGGATATTGATACCGTGGAGCGGGTGGAAATCATCCGCGACCTGCGCCTTGGCAAGTTCGACGTCTTGGTGGGCATCAACCTGCTGCGCGAAGGACTCGACATGCCGGAAGTCTCCCTGGTGGCCATTCTGGATGCGGATAAAGAGGGCTTCCTGCGTTCCACCCGCTCCCTCATCCAGACCATCGGCCGGGCAGCGCGCAACCTCAACGGCAAGGTGATCCTTTACGGGGATACCATCACCAACTCCATGAAGGTTGCGATCGAAGAGACCGAGCGGCGCCGCGCCCTGCAACACGCCCACAACCTGGAACACGGCATCGTGCCGAAGGGGCTCAACAAGGCCATCGGCGATGTGATGGACATGGGGGGCAGCCGCACGGCGGGCAAGGCGGGCAAGGGGAGTCGCAAGGCTGCCGAACCGCAAGGGGAGTACCATGCCCGCTCTGCCAGCGAGATCAGCAAGGAGATCAAGCGGATGGAAGAGCAGATGTTCCAGCATGCGCGGGATCTGGAGTTCGAACAGGCGGCGGCGCTGCGGGATCAGATCCAGCGGCTGCGCGGCGAGCTGATCGAGTCATGAGCACCAGACGCTGGCTCATCTGGCGGCGTTTGCGCCGCCTCTATCAAGGCTTTCGCCACCCAGGCACGCCCTGGTGGGCGAAGGGGCTGGTGATCCTTATTCTGCTCTATGGCATCAGCCCGGTGGACGTTGTCCCCGATGTGGTGCCTCTCCTTGGCTGGCTCGACGACGCTACCTTGTTGCTGCTCCTCTTGTGGGGCTGGGAGAAATGCTTGCCCGGCGAGGTGCTTGCCGCTCTGGACAAGGCCGAGTGAGCAGAAGCCTACGTTCAGGGAGAGGGGAAAAGAAGGGGGGACTGAATGACTCCCTTCATGGGATTCGAAAAAGGGGACCATGGGGAGATTGTGAGCCAGGTCTCATTGGCGTAGACTCCACGCCGTTCACTTCATGGGTACCAAAAAATGGATCTGATCCTCTTTGCCATCGACTTTATTCTGCACGTTGACGTGCATCTGAAAGAGCTGTTCGAGAACTATGGCGTCTGGGTATACGCCATCCTGTTTCTCATCATCTTCTGTGAAACCGGGCTGGTGGTGACTCCCTTCCTGCCGGGGGACTCCCTGTTGTTTGCTGCAGGTGCCCTCACCGTGGGCAGCGTGTTGGACGTGCACACCCTAGCCGCCGTGCTGATCATCGCCGCGGTGCTCGGCAACGTGGTGAACTACACCATAGGCCACTTCTTCGGTGAGCAGCTGTTTCGCAACCCCGATTCCAAAATCTTTCGCCGGGACTATCTGGTCAAGACCCATGCCTTCTATGCCAAGCATGGCGGCAAGACCATCATCATCACCCGCTTCCTGCCCATAGTGCGCACCTTCGCCCCCTTCGTGGCGGGCATGGGGGCCATGACCTATCCCCGCTTCCTGGCGTTCAACCTGGTGGGGGGGCTCTTGTGGGTGCTCTCCTTCGTCTATGCCGGCCACTTCTTTGGCAATCTGCCGGTAGTGCGCCACAACTTTACCCTGCTCATCTTCGGCATCATCGCGGTCTCCTTGTTGCCCATGGTGATCGGCATGGTGAAGGCCAGGAGAAGTGCCAGCAAGGCTACCTCCGAAGGCGCGTGACATCGCCGTGCACGACATGAAAGAAGGGAGCCGATGGCTCCCTTCTTGTTGGTAGGCCGAGTGGCAGGTCGCTGCTGCGCCCTTTGACCCGCTTGTGGCCTGTTACGATGATGCACACCCGCAGGCAGCCACTTCATTGGCAGAACAGGGAGAAGGAGATCCGGCCCTCTGGGCATGGGGTCGTGAGGCGATAAAGAGGAAATAAAAAGGGAGCCATGGGCTCCCTTCTTAGGGTCGAGTGACGAACTAGTTGCAGCAGCGCCCTTTTATCAGGTTGCCAGCAGCCACGATGACGAACACCAGCAGATAGGCGGCAAAGATGACCACGAGCCACTGCGGCATGGAGAAACCGAGGAACTGCCAGCTGATCTCGCTGCAGTCGCCGTCCGGGTAGAACATCCAGGGAACCCACTTATCCAGTGGTGCCCAGGCAGGGAAGTCAACAAATCCCTCGCATACGTTGAAGGGGGAGGGGTTCATCTGGTAATCCACATGCTTGAGCGCCAGTTTCAGGCCCCAGAAGGCGCTGTAACCCCACAGGAGCATGGCACTCCAGCGCAGGTACCAGCGCTCTGGCGCGACCATGCCGAGGAGGCCGGCCGTGAGTACGCCGAGGAGGGCGATACGTTCATAAATGCACATCACGCAAGGGTGCAAACCCAACACGTGCTGGAAGAAGAGGGCGCAGAGTTCCAGCGCGAAAGCGGAGGCTGCCAGCAATCCCCAGGCCAGACGATGACTGGCAATGCGGCGAAGATACTCGATCATCTGATTGATATCTCATAGAAAAATAGTGGCTGAATTAGAGCAGAGCCCCATCTGAAAAGAAAGGGGCCGAACAGCCCCTTTCATGATCAGTGTGTGGACGGGGTGGGCAGTGGCAGTGCCCCATGATCCAGCAACCATCCTGCCTGATAGAACCATTCGGTTGCAGGACCGAGGAGCAGTTCCACGGAGAAAAAGCCGACAAGCCCCAGCACCAGGGTATAGGGCAGCGCCATCCAGACCATGCGGCCATAAGAGAGGCGCAGCAGGGGAGCGAGGGCCGAGGTGAGCATGAACAGGAATGCGGCCTGGCCATTGGGGGTGGCGACCGACGGCAGGTTGGTGCCGGTGTTGATGGCCACGGCCAGCAGATCAAAATGCTCGCGGCTGATGGCGCCGTTGATCAGGGCGGTCTTCACCTCGTTGATGTAGACGGTGCCGACGAAGACGTTGTCACTGACCATGGAGAGCAGACCGTTTGCCAGGTAGAAGAGGGCAAGCTGATCCTCCGGCTTGGCCGCCAGTACCCACTGGATCACCGGCTTGAACAGCTGTTGATCGATGATGACCGCCACCACGCTGAAAAAGACGGTGAGCAGGGCGGTGAACGGCAAAGCCTCCTGGAATGCCTTGCCAAGCGCGTGTTCTTCAGTCACGCCGGTGAACGCCGTCGCGAGCACGATGACCGTCAGGCCGATCAGCCCAACTGCAGCCAGATGGAGGGCAAGACCCGTGATAAGCCAGGTGGCAATCAGCGCCTGGACGATCAGCTTGGCCTTGTCCTGCGGGGTACGTTGTGCGTCTTCGTCTCGCTCGTAGGATTCCATGATGTGACGCACGGGCTCGGGCAAGCGGGCGCCATAACCGAACCAGCGGAATTTTTCGACCAGGATGCAGGTCAGCAGGCCACAGATGAAGACCGGGATGGTGACTGGCGCCATGCGAATGGCAAATTCACCGAAGTGCCACCCCGCCTGTTCACCGATGATGAGGTTCTGGGGTTCGCCGACCAGGGTGCAGACGCCCCCCAGGGCGGTACCGATGGCGGCGTGCATCATCAGGCTGCGCAGGAAGGCACGAAATTCGTTCAGATGCTGGCGGGAGAGCTCGTCAATCTCTTCGTCATCATGATGCAGATTGCCGGACTCATCCCGGGAGGCCACCTTGTGGTAGATAGCGTAGAAGCCGGTTGCGACGCTGATGACCACGGCGATCACGGTCAGGGCATCAAGGAACGCGGAGAGGAATGCAGACACCAGGCAGAAGGCGAGAGAAAGCAACGTTTTGGAGTGGATGCGCACCAGCATCTTGGTAAAGACGTAGAGCAGCAACTGCTTCATGAAGTAGATGCCGGCCACCATGAAGACCAGCAGCAGAAGCACTTCGATATTGGCCACCAGCTCATGTTTTATCTGGTTGGCGGAGGTCATGCCGATGAGCACGGCTTCGATGGCCAGGAGTCCGCCCGGTTGCAGCGGATAGCACTTGAGGGCCATGGCCAGGGTGAAAATAAACTCGACAACCAGCAGCCAGCCGGCCAGGAAGGGATCAACGTAGAAAATGATCGGGTTGATCAGCAGGAATAGAACGATGGCAATTTTGTACCATCGCGGAGCATTGCCCAAAAAGTTCTTTGTAAACGCGCGCCCTAGGCTGATTGGCATAATGATGGTTCTCTGTTCTGTTGTTGATATCTGCGTCTATGCAGTCGAGCCCGACCCGAGCCGAACATCCGGATATTCACCTGTATCAGATTGATTGCACATGATTTTAATCAAGGGAGCGATAACTATAAATAAGGTCGCTGAACTTGCCCAGCGAGCAAACGCTTATATTCCCATCATTTGGTGTTGGTTGACTCCTCACTTGTCGCCGCATACATATTTTTAACAAAAAGATCGGGGTAATGTGAGCAGAGGACCGACCTTCTGCTTGCCAGCATGACCGGCTTTGCTATTATTCGGGGGCCTTTTTACGCACTACAACAGAGTCATTACATGGTCATTAAAGCGCAAAGCCCTGCCGGGTTTGCCGAGGAATACATCATCGAGTCCATCTGGAACAATCGCTTTCCTCCTGGATCCATTCTACCGGCGGAGCGCGAGCTGTCCGAATTGATCGGCGTGACTCGCACTACCTTGCGTGAAGTGTTGCAGCGCCTTGCCCGTGATGGCTGGCTCACCATCCAGCATGGCAAACCGACCAAGGTCAACAATTTCTGGGAAACCTCCGGTCTCAACATTCTGGAGACACTGGCACGTCTCGATCAGGACAAGGTGCCGGATCTGGTGGCACAGCTGCTCTCCGCCCGGACCAACATCTGCACCATCTTCATCCGTGGCGCCATTCGCAACAACCCGGAACAGGCCGCCGAGATCTTGCGGGGTGCCGATGATGTGGAGAACACGGCCGAGGCCTATGCGGACTTCGACTACCGTTTGCATCACCAGCTTTCATTTGCCTCGGGCAACCCCATCTATGCCTTGATTCTCAACGGTTTCAAGGGCTTATATAGCCGGGTTGGCCGCTACTACTTCTCGGACAAACAGGCGCGGGAAACCGCAGATGCCTACTACAAGACGCTGCGCAAGCTGGCCGAAACTAAGGATCACGAAGCCGTGTTCATGACGGTACGCCAGTACGGCATCGAGTCTGGCAAGCTTTGGACCCGTCTGCGTCAGGACATGCCAAGCAACCTGTGTGACAACTGATTGCCCTGATCCAAGAAAAACGCGCCTGATGGCGCGTTTTTTTATGCCCGGCACTGACGTCAGGTCATGCTCTTGCGGTCCGGACAACGGCCGATGATATCTGCGGATAGCTCGCCATTGTCCTGCTCCAGCACCACATCGAAGCCCCACAGCTGATGCAGATGCTTGAGCACCTCGTGGCGTGACTCGCCAAGGGGGATGCGGTTGTGGGGAACATAGCGCAGGGTCAGGGAGCGATCGCCTTTCACTGCCACGTTGTAGACCTGAATGTTGGGCTCCAGGTTGCTCAGGTTGTATTGAGCGGACAGGGTGCTACGCACCAGTCGGTAGCCCTCTTCATTGTGAATGGCGGACACCTTGAGGTGGTTCTTCAGATCGTCGTCATCGATGGCAAAGAGCTTCATGTCGCGCATCACCTTGGGACTGAGGAACTGGCTGATGAAGCTTTCGTCCTTGAAGTTCTGCATGGCGAAATGCAATGTCTCGACCCAGTTGGTGCCAGCGTAATCGGGGAACCAGTATCTGTCCTCCTCGGTCGGGTGTTCGCAGATGCGACGCAGGTCCGTGAACATGGCAAAGCCAAGGGCGTAGGGGTTGATCCCCGAGTAATACCGGCTGTTGTAGGGGGGCTGATAGACCACGTTGGTGTGGCTGTGCAGTACCTCCAGC
The DNA here is from genome assembly GCF_027707725.1 of Aeromonas sp. QDB25. Taxonomy (NCBI): domain Bacteria; kingdom Pseudomonadati; phylum Pseudomonadota; class Gammaproteobacteria; order Aeromonadales; family Aeromonadaceae; genus Aeromonas; species Aeromonas sp. QDB25. The sequence continues at coordinate 65,639 of NZ_JAPCIZ010000007.1, forward strand.
ATGAAGCGATCGCTGATTTTTCCCTCGTCATAGAGGTGGTTGAGAATGGTGTAGTGCCAGAAGGTGGCCCAGCCCTCGTTCATCACCTGCGTCTGCTTCTGCGGGTAGAAGTACTGACTGATCTTGCGCACGATACGCACCACCTCGCGCTGCCAGGGCTCGAGCAGGGGGGCATTCTTTTCGATGAAATAGAGGATGTTCTCCTGAGGCTCGGCAGGATAGCGCCTGTCTTCCACCCCGGCAATCTTGTGCTGCTTGGGCAGGGTACGCCACAGCTCATTGACCTGGGTTTGCAGATAATCTTCCCGCGCCTTCTGGCGCCGTTTCTCCTCGGCCAGAGAAATCTTCTGGGGCCGCTTGTAACGATCCACCCCGAAGTTCATCAGGGCATGGCAGGAGTCAAGCAGTTTCTCCACCGCATCGATGCCGTGTTTTTCCTCGCACTCGGTGATGTAGTTCTTGGCAAACAACAGGTAGTCGATGATGGAGGAGGCATCGGTCCAGGCCTTGAACAGATAGTTGTTCTTGAAGAAGGAGTTGTGACCATAGCAGGCGTGGGCCATGACCAGCGCCTGCATCGGCATGGTGTTCTCTTCCATCAGATAGGCGATGCAGGGGTCCGAGTTGATGACGATCTCGTAGGCGAGTCCCATCTGGCCGCGCTTGTAGTTGCGTTCGGTGTGGATAAAGCGCTTGCCGAATGACCAGTGTTGATAACCGATGGGCATGCCGACACTGGAGTAGGCATCCATCATCTGCTCTGCAGTGATCACCTCGATCTGGTTGGGATAGGTGTCGAGCCGATAGAATTTGGCGACCCGGGCTATCTCCTGGTGATAAAGCTCCAGCAGATCGAAGTTCCAGTCAGGACCATCGTCCAGCGGCGCTATCTTTCTTGCGGTTTCTACCATATGTGATCCCTCAAGCCGCTTGCTTCTTGAACAATTCCCGGAACACCGGATAAATGTCCTCGACCTTGCGAATGTGCTCCATGGCGAAGTGGGCGTATTGCTCTGCCACCGCCTCATATTCGTGCCACAGGGTCTGGTGGGCGCGGGTAGTGATCTCGATGTAGGAGTAGTAACGCACCCGCGGCATGATGTCGCGCATCAGGATCTCCCTGCACTGGGGTGAGTCATCGGCCCAGTTGTCACCATCAGAGGCCTGCACCGCATAGATGTTCCACTGGTTGGCGGGATAACGTTCGTTGATGATGTCGTTCATCATCTTGAGCGCACTGGAGACGATGGTGCCGCCGGTCTCCTGGGAGTAGAAGAACTCGTGCTCGTCCACCTCCTTGGCCTGGGTGTGGTGGCGGATGTAGACCACCTCGACATTCTTGTAAGTCCGGCTCAGGAATAGATAAAGCAGGATATAGAAACGCTTGGCCATCTCCTTGGTAGCCTGATCCATGGAACCGGAGACGTCCATCAGGCAGAACATCACCGCCTGGCTCGAGGGGACGGGCCGTTTGACAAAGTTGTTGAATTTGAGGTCGAAGGTGTCGATAAAGGGGACCGCATCGATCCGTCGTTTCAGCTCCCTGATCTCTTTTTCAAGTTGCGCCATTTCGGCGAAATGGTCGTTGGGCTCGCAAGCCAGCTGGGCCAGGCGCTCCTCCAGTTCACGCAACTGACGTTTCTTGCCTGCCTGCAGCGCCATGCGCCGCGCCAGCGAATTTTGCAGGGAGCGCACCACGTTGATGTTGGCAGGCACCCCGTTGGAGGTGTAGCCGGCCCGATAGGTCTTCATCTCCATCAGCTGGTTGAGCTGGGTCTTTTGCAGCCGCGGCAGCTCCAGATCCTCGAACAGCAAGTCCAGGTACTCGTCCTTGGAGATCTGGAAGACGAAATCATCGACTCCCTCTCCTTGATCCGAAGCCTGGCCCTCGCCACTCCCTTGGCCGCCGCCACCCCCTTTGGGCCGGTCAATCTTGTCACCAGATACGAACTGGTCGTTGCCTGGATGCACCATCTCCCGTTTGCCGCCATGACCCTGATGAAAATGGGGTTCCCCGATGTCCTTGGTCGGGATGCTGATGCTCTCACCCTTGTCCACGTCCTGAATGCTGCGCTTGGAGACAGCATCCGAGACCGCTTGTTTTATCTGCTTCTTGTAGCGGCGGATGAAGCGCTGCCGATTGACAGCGCTTTTGTTTTTGCCGTTGAGCCTGCGGTCGATAAAATGCGCCATAACTCCCCCTTGAACACGGCAGGGTCAGGATGACTTGCGTACCCTGAGATACCACTCGGAGAGCAGCCGCACCTGTTTACGTGTGTAGCCTTTCTCCATCATCCGTTCGACAAAGTTATCGTGCTTCTTCTGCTCCTCAGCCGAGGTTTTGCTGTTGAAGGAGATAACCGGCAGCAGCTCTTCCGTGTTGGAGAACATCTTCTTCTCGATCACGGTGCGCAGCTTCTCGTAACTGGTCCAGTTGGGGTTACGGCCTGCATTGTTGGCCCGGGCACGCAGCACGAAGTTGACGATTTCGTTGCGGAAATCTTTCGGGTTGCTGATCCCGGCAGGTTTTTCAATTTTCTCCAGCTCGCTGTTGAGAGACGCTCTGTCAAACAGCTGGCCGGTTTCTGGGTCACGATACTCCTGATCCTGGATCCAGAAGTCGGCGTAGGTGACGTAGCGATCGAAGATGTTCTGACCGTACTCTGAATACGACTCGAGGTAGGCGGTCTGGATCTCCTTGCCGATGAACTCGACGTAGCGCGGAGTCAGGTAACCCTTGATGAACTCCAGATAGCGATCGTGCAGCTCTTGCGGGAACTGCTCGCGCTCTATCTGCTGCTCCAGCACATAGAAGAGGTGCACCGGGTTGGCTGCCACTTCCGCGTGGTCGAAGTTGAAGACACGGGAGAGGATCTTGAACGCGAAACGGGTGGAAAGGCCGTTCATGCCCTCGTCAACCCCCGCATAATCCCGGTACTCCTGATAGCTTTTCGCTTTGGGATCCGTGTCTTTGAGACTCTCGCCGTCATAGACTCGCATCTTGGAATAGAGGCTGGAGTTTTCCGGCTCCTTGAGCCGCGACAGCACCGAGAACTGGCCCAGCAACTCCAGAGTACCCGGTGCGCATTTGGCCTCGGTCAGCTCGCTGTTGAACAGCAGTTTTTCATAGATCTTCACCTCTTCCGAGACGCGCAGGCAGTAGGGCACCTTGACGATGTAAACACGGTCGAGGAAGGCTTCGTTGTTCTTGTTGTTGCGGAACTGCTGCCACTCGGATTCGTTGGAGTGGGCCAGCAGGATGCCGTCGAAGGGGAGGGCGGAGAGCCCTTCGGTACCGTTGTAGTTCCCCTCTTGCGTCGCCGTCAGCAGCGGGTGCAGCACCTTGATGGGGGCCTTGAACATCTCGACGAACTCCATCATCCCCTGGTTTGCCTTGCATAGCGCACCGGAGTAGGAGTAAGCATCGGCATCATCCTGGGCGAAGTGTTCCAGCATGCGGATATCGACCTTGCCGACCAGGGAGGAGATGTCCTGGTTGTTGTCGTCCCCCGGTTCGGTTTTGGCGATGGCGATCTGATCGAGGATGGAGGGGTTCACCTTCTCCACCTTGAACTTGGTGATGTCGCCGCCAAACTCGTGAAGGCGCTTGGCGACCCAGGGAGACATGATGGGGCGCAGATAACGGCGAGGGATGCCGTACTCCTTCTCGAGGATTTCGCCATCTTCGTCGATGTCAAACAGGCAGAAGGGGTGATCATTCACTGGTGAGCCCTTGATGCGATAGATGGGCACTTTTTGCATCAGGGATTTGAGTTTCTCTGCCAGCGAGGATTTACCGCCGCCAACCGGTCCGAGCAGATAGAGGATCTGTTTCTTCTCTTCCAGACCCTGAGCGGAATGTTTGAGATAGGAGACAATCTGTTCGATGGCTTCTTCCATGCCATAGAAGTCTTTGAAAGCGGGATAACGTGCGACGACGCGGTTGGAAAAGAGACGGCTGAGACGTGGATTGGTCGAGGTGTCGATCATTTCCGGCTCGCCGATGGCGGTCAGCAGACGTTCGGCGGCAGAGGCGTAGCAGGATTTGTCCTGTTTGCACATATCCAGAAACTCCTGGATGCTGTACTCCTCCTCTCTGGCCTTCTCATACCGCTGTTGATAGTGCTCGAAGATGCCCATAACTTAGCCCTCGTTATAGTCGCTTGCCCTGAAAAAGAGTGGATCACTACTTTTGTTCTGTTTACCTCTTAAGCCTAGTCAACAGCCCCCAGTAATCCATCGCCATCATTGGTTTAAGTTTGTGCGGGAGCTTCCCGATCCTCGTGCGGGAAGAAGCAGTAAGTGACATACCTATGTTACTGACTGTTAAATTATTTTTGCCACGACAGTGATGCAAATGTCAAAGACATAAAAAATAAATCTTTGTGTGCCAGAGGGAGAAAATGGTGACGCTCTGTTTTGTCAGGGGGCGGTGCCAGCAAGGGCAAGGGCGGCAGGGAATAGAGGGTAAAAAGACGTGTCGCTTACGTTAACGTAACGTTATTTGTTTGATGCTTTTGCTCTAATTTTTACATTGACGCTACATTCTGGCTGCTCTAGATTGGCCCTGTGTCGAGCAGTCATCGCTTTAGCAAGAGAGTGGGTGATTGTGCAGATACTAAGCTCTGTTTAAGCACGTTTCCGTTGGCTTGACCCTCGCATCCGCGAGGGTCTTATTTTTTCAGCGCCTGAACGGCGCCAAACCTGCAAGCTCAGGATTCGGCGGGATAGAGGGCTGACACCACCGCCAGCACCTCGGCGAAGGGATGGTCCGCCAACTGGCCAAAACCGGCCAGATCCCTGGCCTTGAGACGGGTCGTCAGCGGGGTGGCGATGCCACACAGGAAACGGGTCAGGATCCTGGGATGGCGCTGATGGCACAGGGCGATCAGCGGATCGCACCAGGCGCGCAAACCGTGCTCGTTGGGCAAGCCCGGTGATGCAAGCGGCGGCAACACGGCGATCTCTCCCCGGCAGACGGAACAGTGCCCGCACCGCTCGGGGGCCGCGTCGTCGGCAAAATAGCGGGCAAGCTCATGGCTGAGGCAGGTGGTCGAGGTGAAAAAGGCCAGCAGCGCCTGAAGGCGGGCCAGTTCGCTCTGCTCTTTCTTTTCAAACAATCCATGCAGCTCTTCGGCCAGGGTCGCGGTATCGATTTGCTGGCTCAGCACCCGATAGACCTCGGTCATCTGCTTGCTTTCAAGCTCGATCCAACCCTGCTGCTGCAGGTAGTCCAGCGCCGTCGCGGCGCGCTGGCGTTCCCCCTGGTATCCCTGCCACAGCGCTTCGAAGTCCATGGTGCACCAGGTGCGCGCCTGGGGTGCGCAGGCAAAGACCTGCTCCAGGAACTGGCGGCGTTCGGAATTGAAACGAGCGAGGATCGCCTGTTTTTCCAGTACGAACCTGAAGCGGTACTCGGCAAAGTAGCTGTAGGCCGGTGCAATGACCCCCGCCATCTCCAGATAGACCAGCAGGGTCTTGAGGGGCAGTTGGCGAATGTTGGTCTCGTTGGAGAGGCGCAGCAGGCTGAATTCCCACTCAGCGCCGCTCTGGCGCACGATATCGAGCAAGTGCGCGATGGCGTCCCTGTCCGGCGTATCCCCATAGACGAAGTTTTCCAGTACCGGCAACTGGGCGCGGCTCGCCAGCACGGTGCAGCGGGAGGGAAGCCCGTCACGTCCGGCGCGGCCTATCTCCTGACTGTAGTTCTCGATGGACTTGGGCAGGTCGTAGTGAATGACCCGGCGAATGTCGGCCTTGTCGATGCCCATGCCAAAGGCGATGGTGGCCACGATGCAGTCGAGTCTGCCAGCCATGAAGTCATGCTGGATCTGGCTGCGCAGGGCGGGATCGAGCCCCGCATGGTAGGCGCATGCCCGGATGCCGCTGGCCTGTAGCTGCGCGGCGCACTGCTCTGCGCTGTGTTGCAGAGTCACGTAGACGATGGTGGGGGCGGCCGGATCCCGGTGCAGCTCCTCGCGCAGCCAGGTATCGCGGGCACTGCCGGCCAGCGGGAGGACGGCCAGATCCAGATTGGGTCTGTAGAAACCGGTGACCACCAGATCGTCCCGGTCGATGGCAAATTTTGCCTGCATGTCCGCCATGACGGCCGGGGTGGCGGTGGCGGTCAGCAACAGCACCTGGGGGATGGCCAGTTCACGGCGATGATCCGGCAGCTTGAGGTAGTCGGGGCGAAAGTTGTGGCCCCACTCCGAGATGCAGTGGGCCTCGTCCACCACCAGCAGTGACAGGGGGATGTGGGCGATGAAGCGGCGAAAGCGCTCATTTTTGAGGCGCTCCACCGAAATCATCAGGATCTTGAGCTGGCCATCGCTGGCCTGCTGCATCACGCGCCGGCTCTCTTCCGCTGTCTGGCTGGAGTCCAGAGTGGCGGCGGCGATCCCCTTGCTGCGCAAAAAGGCGAGCTGATCGTGCATCAGGGCCAGCAGGGGAGAGATGACCAGGGTCAGGTGGGGCAGTGCGAGGGCGGGCAATTGATAACAGAGGGATTTCCCCGCGCCAGTCGGGAAGATGGCTGCGGCGCTCTTGCCGGCCAGCAGACGACTGATCACCGCTTCCTGCCCGGGCCGCAAGCGATCAAAGCCGAAGTGTCGGGTCAATAAAGAGGTGATCATGGCAAGGCTCCCTGAAAAAGGGCGTCATCATATCACTTCTGGCCCAGTGGTGGCCGATGATCGGACTGGTTTGGTGACATTTTGACCGTGGTTGATATTGTGTTATCACATTGTTGTAGATTTTTTGTGAGGTAACCCTGATATTTTTCAGTGATTATGTGGAAAAAAACCATGGCAGATGGGATATTCTTGTCCGCAACCCCACGCGAACGGGACAGATCCACCAGAAGAGCTGCCCACGGCGTCACCGTCAACGGACCGGTGCCAATGCGCGGGGCTGGTTGCCAACAGGACTAATGATTCACGCACCATGAGTGCACAGGGACTACTTGATGACACAACAACACCCCCTCATTCGACTGGTCAACAGCACCAGTCTGGTTAGCCAGATCCTAGTCGGTCTGGTATTCGGTATCCTTCTTGCGATGTTCATGCCCGAGTGGGCCAAGGCGGCGGGTCTGCTCGGCAGCCTGTTCGTCGGCGCCCTGAAGGCCGTGGCGCCGCTGCTGGTCTTCGTGCTGGTGATGTCGGCGATCATCGGCCACAAGCAGGGTCAGAAGACCAACATGAAACCGATCCTGCTGCTCTATGTGCTGGGTACCTTCCTGGCGGCTGCCGTGGCAGTGGTGGCGAGCTTCCTCTTCCCCTCCAACCTGCATCTGGTGGCAGGCGCTACCGAGATCACGCCGCCGGGGGGCATCACGGAAGTGCTGCAGACCCTGCTGTTCAACGTGGTGACCAACCCGGTGAAAGCACTGCTGGAAGCCAACTATATCGGCATCCTGGCCTGGGCCATCGGCCTTGGTATCGCCATGCGTCACGCCAATGAGAGCACCAAATCACTGATTTCCGATGTGTCTCACGGGGTTTCCGCCATCGTCAAGGCCGTGATCCGTTGCGCTCCGCTCGGCATCCTGGGCCTGGTTGCCTCCACCCTGGCTGAAACCGGCTTCGATGCGCTGTTTGGCTATGCCCAGCTGCTGGTGGTACTGATCGGCTGCATGCTGTTCATCGCCTTCGTGGTCAATCCGCTCATCGTCTTCTGGAAGATCAAGCGCAACCCCTATCCCCTGGTGCTGACCTGCCTGAAAGAGAGCGGTGTGACCGCCTTCTTCACCCGCAGCTCCGCCGCCAACATTCCGGTCAACATGGCCCTGGCCGAGAGGCTGCGCCTGCCGGAAGACACCTATGCGGTCTCCATCCCGCTGGGTGCCACCATCAACATGGCCGGCGCCGCCATCACCATTACCGTGCTCTCCATGGCGGCGGTGCATACCCTGGGGATGGAAGTGGACATGGCAACCGCCATTCTGCTCTCCGTCGTCGCCACCATCAGTGCCTGTGGCGCTTCCGGTGTGGCGGGCGGCTCCCTGCTGCTGATCCCGCTGGCGTGCAGCCTGTTCGGTATCAGCAACGACATCGCCATGCAGGTGGTGGCCGTTGGCTTCATCATCGGGGTGTTGCAGGATTCCGCCGAAACGGCCCTCAACAGCTCCACCGACGTGCTGTTCACTGCGGCGGCCTGCATGGCCGAGGATGAGAGCCTGCTGGATGCCGCCCCGGTCCCCAGCCGCGAAGCTTGATCCCCTCAGACTTTCCGCTCTGCACAGGCGCCCTCTTCGGAGGGCGCTTTTTATTTGCGCGCGCGTCAGGCGCCCTGCACCTTCTCGCCGTGTCATGGCACTGACAGTGCTCGGATCCCCCTGTGTGATTTCTCGGGAGGGGCCCGTTGGCTGCCTTACGTGTTCTCGCCACCGCCAACAAGCCATTCCCTGTACAAACGTGCCCGGCGCTGCATTCGCCGGGCATATCGGGCTGATTGTGCTGTCAGCATGGCGGCGTGTGACATCCCCTCTGGTGACCGAAGGGGTCATCTGCTCTTCGGACGCTGTACGGGAAGCCCGGTCAAGGCCCTCTCGGCGGTTTGCCTGCGCCCTGTAGCCGGTACTTTCCCTGAGTACCTTGAAGAAAGGCTCCATTGGGTGGGGGTGTCGGCTCTCTGGGCTAAACCCCGAAGAGCGGGCGTTCCTGGTAAGGACAAGGGCTCTGGTGTTCTGTCTGGCAAGGCCGATGGCGCGCAGCAGATGACGGGATAACACAGTACGTCTTGGTCGTGTGTCATTGGGGAAGGAATATGAGCGGCAAGCTGTCACCAAGGGGAAAGAGAGTGGGTGAAAGGGCTGTCTCTGATTTGAGGGCAGGGGGCTCTGATCATCTGAGCCCAGTACCTTATGATCACAACGAACTCAGCCCGGCAGAGGAGATCTGCCGGGCTGTGGGAGGCGCCGGGCCAGATGCTGGCCCGACGGTATCGCAGGAAGGCTTAGCCGACCAGTTGATAAAGGATGGCGGAGATGGCGATAAGGCCCATGGTCGCCACGAAGACGTTGCTGATCTGACCCTGGTATTTCGCCATGGCCGGGACGCGCTTGATGGCGTACATGGGCATGAGGAACAGGATGGTGGCGATGATGGGGCCACCCAGGGATTCGATCATCCCGAGGATGGAGGGGTTGATCACGGCCACGCCCCACAGGGTCAGGATGAAGAAGGCGATGATGAACAGCTCCACTTTCTTGTGGTTCGGTGCCTTGCCGGAGCTGCGCATGTTCTGGACGATCATCCCTTTCAGACCTTCACGGGCACCCAGATAGTGGCCGAAGAAGGAGGAGACGATGGCCACGAAGGCAACCAGCGGACCGAAGTAGGAGATGATGGGGCTCGCATGCTGGTTGGCCAGGTAGGAGAGCACGGCGATGTTCTGGGACTTGGCTTCTGCCAGCTGGGCCGGCGTCAGGCTCATCACGCAGGAGAAGACGAAGAACATCACGAAGCCCAGCAGAATGATGGCGGTGCGCTTGAGGATGGCGTCGGACTTGGCGACGGCATGCTCACCGTGATCACGGCGCTGAGCCAGGGCGAAGCTGGAGATGGCCGGGCTGTGGTTGAAGGAGAACACCAGCACCGGGATGGTCAGCCACAGGGTGGTGGCGAAATCCTTGGTGCTCGGCATTTCATTCAGGGCCGCACCGGTCCAGTCCGGGATCAGGTACAGGGAGATGCCCGCCAGAATGGCGATGAGCGGATAGACCAGGAACTCGGTCACTTTCAGCATCAGCTTCTCGCCAGCCAGCATCACGGACATCATGGCCATGATGAGCACGATGGAGAGGATCCAGCGCGGGGGCGGCGTCATCTGCAACTGGTTGACCAGGAAGCTTTCCACCGTGTTGGTGATGCCCACGCCGTAGATCAGCACGATGGGGTAGATGGCAAAGAAGTAGAGCAGGGTGATCAATTTACCGGCACCCACGCCGAAGTGCTCTTCCACCACCTGGGTGATGTCGGCATTGGGCTGCTTGGAGGAGAGCACGAAGCGCGCCAGACCACGGTGTGCCAGGTAGGTCATGGGGCCGACCAGCAGCGCCATCACTACCAGCGGCCAGAAGCCACCCATGCCGGCGTTGATGGGCAGGAACAGGATACCTGCACCGACGGCGGTACCGAACAGGCTGATCACCCAGGTGGTGTCTTGTTTACTCCAACCGCGAGATTGGACCGAGCTGATTCCTTGCTCCTGTGCGGCTGCAACATCCTGTGCGCCAGTGACAGTATTGGACATGTGTCTCACCCCGAATGTGTGGTTTTAATTAGTCGGCGCAAGAATACTTTCTTTTTAATCAAAAATGTTGATCAAATTCACCTTTGTGCGGCTAAAACCCGTACTTTCTTGTAGAAATGTGATCAAAAGAATAAAAAATCAAAATTTATTTATCAAATGCAGTGTTATTTGAATGTTAACTGGATAATTTCCCACCTCATCATGTTGTCGAAATGTTATGTCGAGATGTGTTGGGCAAGCTGGCGGATCATGCTGGCAGTGGCCCCCCAGATGAAAGATTGCTCCCAAGGGATCCAATAGATGGTGTGACGTCCGTCCGCCCTTGGCAGGCTCAGGGCTATGTGCTGCCCCGGATCCAGCACGTGGGCGAGGGGGACTTCGAAGGCCTGGGCCACCTCGTCCTGGCTCAGGGTCAGCCCGTAGCCTGGGTCGAGCATGGCGAGGACCGGCAGCACATCGTAGCGTGAGACGGTATTGAGAGGGGTGAGGCTGCCGATGATCCGGATCTGGGAGGGGGGAATGCCAAGCTCCTCCTCGGTTTCCCTGAGCGCGGTGTGAATGAGGTCCCGGTCTTCCGGGTCCTGGCGCCCGCCGGGAAAGCTGATCTGCCCCGGGTGGTGGCGCAGGGCGGCGCTGCGGCGCGTCAGCAGCAGGTGCAGGCCCTCGGGGCGCTCCACCAGGGGGATCAACACGGCGGCAGGTTTGAGCCCGGCCAGTGCCAGGCGATGGGCGGGGGCGGGGCGCTGCAGCAAAAAGCGGGTCAGCAGCTCGGCACTCGTCATCTCCATGGGTCTCCTTGTGTCGGCCCCGCAGGGCCGGATGGGGTCAAAGGGCATCGAGCAGTGGCAGGATGCGGGCCACCTTGTCGTAGGTCTCCTGATATTCGGCGTCGGGATCGGAGTCGGCGATGATGCCGCCCCCCGCCCAGCAGTGCAGCTGACCGGCTTCGGCGATCAGGGTACGGATGCAGATGCTGGTATCCATCCTTCCGTGCTGACTCAGATAACCGATGCTGCCGCAGTAGGCATTGCGCCGCACCGGTTCCAGCTCCTCGATGATCTCCATCGCCCGGATCTTGGGAGCCCCTGTGATGGAGCCGCCGGGGAAGCAGGCCCGCAGCAGATCCACTTCTTGCCAGCGCGCATCCAGTTCTCCGTGAATGGTGGAAACCAGATGATGCACCGCCGGGAAGGATTCCACGGCAAAGAGGTGCGGGACCGTGACCGACCCCGGCCGGCTCACCCGGCCGATGTCGTTGCGCAGCAGATCGACGATCATCAGGTTCTCCGATCTGTCCTTGTCGGCGCTGGCGAGCGACTCGGCCACCCTGGCATCCTGGGCGGGATCAGGGTGGCGAGGCCGGGTGCCCTTGATGGGCTTGGTCTCGATATGGCGCTTGTCGAGCAGCAGGAAACGCTCCGGGGAGAGGCTCAGAATGGCGCTGTGCGGCAGGCGGACAAAGGCGGAGAACGGCGCCTTGTTGGCGGCGCTCAGGGCGAGATAGGCGGACCATTCATCCCCCTGATAAGGGGCGCTGAAGCGCTGGGTCAGGTTGATCTGGTAACAATCCCCCGCCGCCAGATAGGCCTGGATACGGGCAAACTTGTCTCCGTATTCGGCCCGCGTCATGTTGCTCTGCCAGGGGCCGGTCAGGCGAAGGGGGAGGGGGGGTCGTTCGCGCTGCGCCATCAGCCAGTCGAGCCTGCGGGCGAGGCCGGCTTCATCACCCCAGTGGGCCAGTTGCCAGTGTCCCGTCGCGACATTTCGCAGCAGCGCCCAGTCGTAGATCCCGACCGCCATGTCGGGCACCTGGATGTCCTGTTGCGCCACTGCGGGCAGACGCTCGAATCGTCGGCCCAGATCGTAGCCAAAGAGTCCCAGGGCTCCCCCGATAAACGGCAATCCCGAGTCATCCTCAACGCGCTCCCCAAGCAGGGCTTGCTGGGTCTTGGCGAGCAGGGCGAGGGGATCGCCGTCATGATGGTGCTGGTGGTTATCCTGGGTGAGGCAGGTGCTGGTACCCCGGGTTTCCAGGGTGGCAAGCGGATCGGCGCTGATGATGTCAAAACCGTTGTCAGCCCCCAGGGGGCCGGCGGATTCCAGCAGGATGGCCCAGGGTTGGTGTTGCAGGCAGGCAAACCAGGTGTGGAGCGAGGCCTGCGGGTCGAAATGGTGGATATGCAGTCTTGGTTTCATTTTTTGTTACATAGGCAACAGTTTGCGCCCGGCTCCCTAGCCGGTTCGGGTGGTCAAGCGTATCATGGCCGCCGGCATTTTTAAGAAAAACACCGTTATAAAAACACGCCGCAGTCTGCCGGCTCCAGGTGCATTTGCCACCTGCCGAAGGCCCGGCTCATATGGAAGCCCTTGCTCGCGCAAGCGATAACAAGGACCAGTGAGGATGATATGAGCATCATTAGAAAACAGGACTTTATCGATTCCATTGCTGACGCCCTGCAGTACATCTCCTTCTACCACCCCCTCGATTTCGTGCAGGCCGCCAAGGCCGCCTATGACCGCGAGATCAACCCGGCCGCCAAAGATGCCCTGGCCCAGATTCTGATCAACTCCCGCATGTCTGCCGAAGGTCATCGCCCGCTCTGTCAGGACACCGGTATCGTCACCTGCTTCGTCAAGATCGGCATGCAGGTACAGTGGGACAGCGACATGACGGTCCAGGAGATGGTGGATGAGGGCACCCGCCGCGCCTATACCAATCCGGACAACCCGCTGCGCGCCTCCGTGCTGGCGGATCCGGCCGGCAGCCGCAAGAACACCAAAGACAATGCCCCCGCTGTCGTGCACATCGACATGATCCCGGGCAACAAGGTGGAAGTGAGTATCGCGGCCAAGGGCGGCGGCTCCGAAAACAAATCGAAGATGGTGATGCTCAATCCCTCCGACGACATCGTGGAGTGGGTGCTCAAGACGGTGCCGACCATGGGGGCTGGCTGGTGCCCGCCCGGCATGCTCGGCATCGGCATCGGCGGCACCGCCGAGAAGGCGGCGGTGCTCGCCAAGGAAGCTCTGATGGAGCACATAGACATCCAGGAGCTGATTGCCCGTGGTCCCGAGACCACCGAAGAGAAGCTGAGGGTCGAGCTCTATGACAAGGTCAATAAGCTCGGGATCGGTGCCCAGGGGCTGGGCGGCCTGACCACGGTGCTGGATGTGAAGGTGAAATCCGCACCGACCCACGCCGCCTCCAAGCCCGTGGTGATGATCCCCAACTGCGCCGCCACCCGTCACGTGCATTTCGAACTCGATGGCTCCGGCCCGGCGGAGCTGACACCCCCCAGGCTGGAAGACTGGCCGGAGATCACCCGTGAGTCCGGTGGCAATGTGCGCCGGGTCAACGTGGATGGCATCACCAAGGCAGAGCTTGCCAGCTGGAAGAGCGGTGATACCGTGCTGCTCTCCGGCAAGATCCTGACCGGCCGCGACGCCGCCCACAAGCGCATCGCCGACATGCTGAAAAAAGGTGAAGGACTGCCGGAAGGGGTCGATTTCACCAACCGCTTCATCTATTACGTGGGCCCGGTCGATGCGGTGCGTGACGAGGTGGTCGGCCCGGCTGGCCCCACCACGTCCACCCGGATGGACAAATTCACCGACATGATGCTGGGAGAAACCGGCCTTATCGGCATGATCGGCAAGTCCGAGCGCGGCCCCAAGACGGTCGAGAGCATCAAGCAGCACCAGGCTGTCTACCTGATGGCGGTGGGCGGCGCCGCCTATCTGGTAGCGAAAGCCATCAAGAAGGCGCGCGTGGTGGCCTTTGCCGATCTGGGGATGGAGGCCATCTACGAGTTCGAGGTGGAAGACATGCCGGTCACCGTGGCGGTCGACTCCCAGGGCAACAACATCCACGAGACCGGCCCGGCCTACTGGTCCGCCAAAATTGCCGAGCTGGAGACCAAGCTGGCTTGATCAATCGGACTTCGATGCAAACGGAGGGCGATTAGCCCCCGTACAGCAGCATGTTGAAAGGCGACCCTCGGGTCGCCTTTTTTTGCGGGCCCCATTTGACGGTCTGGGCCTGAGCAAATTTACTGCTGCTGTGCTGCTGTGCTGCTGTGCTGCTGTGCTGCTGTGCTGCTGTGCTGCTGTGCTGCTGTGCTGCTGTGCTGCTGTGCTGCTGTGCTGCTGTGCTGCTGTGCTGCTTTGTCTTTGTCTTTGTCGCCATGGCATCCCGGGTCGGAAGCCTGGATAACCCGGTGGGCAATGCCGGCGCATTGGCTGTCACGCCGAAGGGGCGATCAGTGGTTCAGGTAGATATCCTGGCCGCCGTAGCTCAGTGCCCCACCCAGAGGGGTTGCGGGCTCGAAGAAGCGGGTCAGGACACCGGCACGCTGGCCCAGGGTGCTCAATGTGCTCCGGTCCAGGGCGACCTGTTCGGGCAGCCAGGTCAGCACGGCGGCGCAGTGACCATTGATCAGGCTCTGCTCCAGCAGGCGCTGCCAATTCTTGATCTTGGGGGCGTGCACGACAAGCACCCTGGCAGGATTGATCCCTCTGGCCTGCAATTGCGCGGCGGCGGGCAGACCGGGCGGGGCGACGAGCAGGATCCAGCCACTGTCAGACTGACTCAGTTGCCCCAGGGCATCCAGCAGCGGCGCTTCCTGATGGAGAGGGCCGCGCCGCTGCTCTTGTCCCATCTTGCTCTGATGGCGAGTGGGCCAGGTGGTGATCAGACCGGCAGAGGAGGAGGGGGGGCAAAGATTCAGGGGCTGGCTCATATGTCGTTCCTGTATGAATAACCATGCTGTATGCGCATACAGTAGTTCTGTTCGCAAGGAGTGACAAGTCATTTGTGGCTAAAAGTGTGAGCCGATTAACAGGAGATGAGTTTAACTACATGATTAAAAAGGATATTTATATCTTCCTTATACAGGGTGTTTTTTAACCTGTAGACAAACTTCGGGTCGGCGCTCATGGTTATACAGTCCTGTATAGGGAGAGGAGGGAGCGAGATGGACGTTAGTACCTTGCAACGACTGGATGCGAACATTCTGCTCGGGATCATCAACGAGAAGCTGCGGCTGGAGTGTGATGGTCTGGAAGAGCTGCTGGCTTACTACGACATGACAGAAGATCAGCTGGCTACACGTCTGCAACAGATCGGGTATCACTACGACCCTATGAGCAATCAGTTCAAGGCACATGGTTAATTGAAATCAAAGGGTGCTCCGATTGGGGCATCCTTTTTATTACCTGACGAGGGGGTGTGAATTGAAAGCGCTTTCAATTTCTCCCTAGTCGGCGGTTATTTTCACGTATTTTCAGTCACAGGCAATCATTGAAAACCTATTCATGAAACTATCTTTTTTGTTTTCTTATATCACTATGATTTAAAACGAAATTTATATTTCATTCAGGCTGGCTAAAGGAAAGGGTTTTCATGGTGAAACTGTCATTTTTATGCGTTAAAGTGTGACTCACGTTAACTTTTAAACCCTTGGCTTTAGCTAGTATGCCCCCGCCGGAGCATATTCTGAGATAACAACAGCGCCGGTCCACCCGATGGGATGACATTTTTTATTTGTAACGAAGGAAAATGGTTTATGGCTACCAAGAAGAAGACAGACCAGGATCTCCAACTGGATAAAGATCAGCTCAAGGCGAGTATCGTGCGTCACCTGCGTTCTACCTTGGGTACAAGCGAACAGAAAGCCTCTCCGGATGCCTGGTGGAAAGCGACCGCTGCCGCCGTCAATGAACAGGTGTACGAGCGCCTGACCCGTACTCAGCAGGCTCACTTCAAGAAAGATACTCGTGCGATTCACTATCTCTCTGCTGAATTTTTGATGGGGCGTTTGACCTCCAACAACCTGCACAACCTCTCCCTCTACAAAGTCTGTGAAGAGGCGCTGGGTGAACTTGGTCTGGAACTGACCGATCTGTGTGAACAAGAGCCTGACATGGCCCTTGGCAACGGCGGCCTGGGTCGTCTGGCTGCCTGCTTCATCGATTCCCTGGCCACTCTGAACTACCCGGCGGTGGGCTATGGCATCCACTACGAGCACGGCCTGTTCCGTCAGGAAATTCAGGATGGCCGTCAGATCGAGCGTCCGGACTCCTGGCGCGAATATGGCAACCCCTGGGAGATCTGCCGCCCGGAATCGGTGCAGGAGATCCCGCTCTACGGCTACGTGGAGACCGTCTTTGGTGACAAGGGTGGCCTGAAGAAGGTGTGGCACGCCGGTCGCAAGATCAAAGGGGTGCCCTGGGACATTCCGGTGGTCGGCTTCGGTGGTCACACCGTCAACATCCTGCGTCTGTGGGAATCCCGCGCCTCCGAGTTCTTCGACTGGGACGTGTTCAACGCCGGTGGTTATATCGACTCCCAGGCCGAGAAGGCCCAGGCCGAGACCATCTCCAAGGTGCTCTACCCGAACGATGAGACCGACGCCGGCAAGGAGCTGCGCCTGATCCAGCAGTACTTCTTCTGCGCCTGCTCCATCAAGGACATCATGCGTCGCTACAAGCGGGTGCATGGCAGTGACTTCAGCAACTTTGCCGCGCAAATCGCCATCCAGCTCAACGATACCCACCCCACCGTGGCCATCCCCGAGCTGATGCGCGTGCTGGTGGACGAAGAGGGGCTGAACTGGGATACCGCCTGGGGCATCTGCTATCAGGTCTTCTCCTACACCAACCACACCCTGCTGCCGGAAGCGCTGGAGAAGTGGTCCGTCAGCCTGTTCAAGAAGGTACTGCCCCGTCACCTCGAGATCATTTATGAAATCAACGCCCGCTTCCTGAACGAGCTGGTGGAGCCCAAGTGGCCGGGCAACGATGCCATCAAGGCCAAGCTCTCCATCATCGAAGAGGGTGACGTGCGCAAGGTGCGTATGGGCAACCTGTGCGTCATCGGCTCCTCCAAGGTGAACGGCGTGGCCGAGATCCACTCCAAGCTGGTGAAGGAAGATCTCTTCCCCGAGTATGCCGAGCTGTGGCCCGAGAAGATGTGCAACGTCACCAATGGTGTGACTCCCCGTCGCTGGCTGCTGGCCTGCAACCCGGAACTGGCCGAACTCTACAACGAGGTGGTGGGCAAGGAGTGGCCGCTGCAACTGGACAAGCTGCGCAGCGTGGTGAAGTTTGCCGACGACAAGGCGTTCCAGCAGCAGTTCATGACCATCAAGCGCCACAACAAGGAGAAGCTGGTCAAGGTCATCAAGGCGGAAACCGGCATCGACGTGAGTGCGGAGGCGATCTTCGACGTCCAGATCAAGCGTCTGCACGAGTACAAGCGCCAGCAACTGAACCTCATCCACATCATGGCGCTCTACCGTCGCCTGCTGGCGAACCCGGACTATGACATGCATCCGCGGGTGTTCATCTTCGGCTCCAAGGCGGCGCCCGGCTACAAGCTGGCCAAGGACATCATCTACGCCATCAACAAGCTGGCGGAGCGGGTCAACAACGACGCCCGTATTCAGGGCAAGCTGAAAGTGGTGTTCATGCCGAACTACCGCGTGAGCCTTGCCGAGAAGCTGATCCCGGCGGCGGATGTCTCCGAGCAGATCTCCACCGCAGGTTACGAAGCATCCGGTACCGGCAACATGAAGATGGCGCTGAACGGTGCCATCACCATCGGGACGCTGGATGGAGCCAACATCGAGATCGCCGAAGAGGCGGGTGCCGAGAACTGCGCCATCTTCGGTCTGAATGTGGACGAGGTGAAGTCCCTGAAGGTGCGCGGCTACAACCCGTATGACTTCTACTACGCCAACTCCGAGCTGAAAGCCGTGCTGGACTGGTTTGATACCGACTACTTCACGCCGGGTCGTCCGGGTGAGCTGGCCTCCATCAAGCGCTCCTTGCTGGAAGGGGGAGACCCTTACCTGACACTGGCGGATTTCGAGTCCTACTCCGAGGCGCACAAGCTGATCGATGCCTGGTACCGGGATCCGGCCCTGTGGGCGAAGAAAGCCATCATCAACTCTGCCACCATGGGCAAGTTCAACTCCGACCGCTCCATCCAGGATTACGTAGACCGTATCTGGAAACTGACGAGCTGCAGCGTCGGCTGATGTCTGCTCCTGTGAAAAACCCCGCGATGCGGGGTTTTTTTTCATCTGTCGGGCTGAGGGAGGCTCAGGGCCTGTCGACCACCCGGGTGTCCGCCGGCACCCGTTTCTTGCCGGTGATCATCGCCCTGACGAGATCACCCCGTACCAGACGATCCAGGGCGATGACGGCCAGTACATGGACGAAGATGGCCACCTGCAGCCCCTTGGCAAAGAACTCGTGGATCTCTTCCATGCGATGGGTGCCGGAGAGCGGCCCGTATTCGGTCATGATCCCGCTGGCGGCGGTGCCGACAAGGCAGGTCAACAGCAGCAGTATCATCAAGGACCCCAAAGGATTTTGACCGGCGTAGTAGGGGTGGCGCCCCTTGATCGTCTCCTTGAGATAGGTGATGACGCCGGTCGGTGTCGGCAGCCACTGGGCGAAGCGGGCATGATAGGAGCCGATGAATCCCCATACGATGCGCAGTGCCAGCAGTCCGGCCAGCGCATATCCCGCATAGCGGTGGTTGCGCGCCCCCTCTTCAAGGATGAAGAGATTCAGCACGCACAACAGCACAGTGGCCCAGTGAAATACCCTGACCACCGGATCCCATACCTTGATTTCACGGTTGTTCTGCATCGTCTTACCCATGAGGTGATCCCCTTGTCGTGATGTCCATGATCATCGCCATCGTCAGCCATGGCTGCGTGATGGCCGTTGTCAGCATCATGGAGGCGATTTCTTAAGTGCAAGTTAATGTCGCCGTGATGTCGCGGGTAGGGAGTGCGGTGGTTTCGGGGCGAGAAAAAGCCCCGGCGATGCGGGGCTTGGAGGGGCATTAGGGGGCGAACCTCAGTGGAGGATATCCCCCATGAAATAGGCCAGCATGGTCAGGATGACGGTGAACACCAGGTTCAGTACCAGGCCGGCCCGCATCATCTCCCGCTGCTGGATATGGCCGCTGGCGAAGACGATGGCGTTGGGAGGCGTTGCCACCGGCAGCATGAAGGCACAGGAGGCGCCGACGGCGATCAGCACGGAGACCACAATGGGGGAGACCCCCAGTGCCTCGGCCACCCCGGCGAACAGCGGCACCAGCAGCGCGGCAGTGGCGGTGTTGGAGACCAGCTCGGTCAGGAACACCACGAAGGCGGCCAGGCAGAGCAGGATCACGAAGATGGGCATGGAGGAGAGGCTGCTGGAGAGGTGCTCCGCCAGGAAGGCGTTGGCCCCGGTCTGCTTGAGGATGGCGCTCAAGGTGAGACCACCCCCGAACAGCAGCAGCACGCCCCAGTCGGTGTTCTGGTTGATGTCATCCCAGCTGGCGACGCGGCTGACGGCGATGGCCAGGATGGCGCCCATGGCGATCAGGGTATCGAACTGGGGAATGCCGCCCAGCGCCTTGGCAAGAGGCTGGGATCCAATCCACAGCAGCACCGTGGTCAGGAAGATGGCCAGGGTCACTTTGCGCTGACCTGTCCACTCGATGGTGACCTGCTCGGTGCTGACCTGGTGGGAGAGATTGGGACGGGTCACCCAGTAGAGCAGGCCGATGCCTACCGGCATGAAGATGATCACCACGGGGATGCCGAACTCCAGCCAGTCGGTGAAGCCCAAGCCCATCTGGGCGGCGGCGATGGCATTGGGGGGGCTGCCCACCAGTGTGCCGATGCCACCGATGCTGGCGCTATAGGCGACGCCAAGCAGCACGAAGACAAGGGTGCGGCGCTCCTTGTGAACGTCCAGCCCTTTCAGCATGCCGAGGGCCAGCGGCATCATCATGGCCGCGGTTGCGGTGTTGCTGATCCACATGGAGAGGGCGGCCGTGATGGTGAAGAGCACGATGGAAGCCCAGCCCAGGTGTCCCTTGGCGAGCTGCATCACCTTGCCGGCGATCTGGGTGTCGAGTCCCTGCTTGGAGAGGGCTGCAGCGAGGGCAAAGCCGCCAAAGAAGAGGAACAGGACGGGGTTGGCAAAGTCGGTCAGCGACTTGCTCATGTCGAACACCCCGAGCAGGGTGGCGAGCACCGGGATGGAGATGGCAGTGATGGTGATGTTCACCGCCTCGGTCAGCCAGAGGATGGCGATGAAGATTAGGATGGCCAGCCCCTTGTTGACCATGGGGTCAAACGGGAGCCATGCCAGCATGGCGCAGAGCAGGAGCAGATCCAGGATGACGATCCCGGACTTGATGTCCAGCCAGCGTGAGGGGGGAGTCGGAGGTACAGCCGATGTGTGCATAACGTTCTCTCGGTTAATTTATGGTTGTTGTTGTGATGCCGAGGTTACATATATCCCCCTGTTTGAAACAGGGGGATATGGTCAAATCATGTGGCGACTCACAGAGTCAAGTGAAGATGGATCTTCAATCAAACAGAAATGAAACATTTTATTTTCATTTGACAGGGGAGGTGAAGGAGAGCAGCCACTCCTTGAACAGGCTCTTGGGCAGGGAGCCGCTGCGCTGTGCCAGGATCTCCCCCCGCTGGAAGACCATCAGGGTAGGAATGCTGCGAATGCCATAGCGACCTGCGATGGCGGCCTCCTGCTCGGTATCGAGTTTCACGAAGCGAAGGCGGGGCTCAAGCTCCCGGGCGACCTCCTGAAAGACGGGGGCAAACTGCAGGCAGGGGCCACACCAGCTTGCCCAAAAGTCCACCACCACCGGGATGTCGGACTGGATCAGGGCATCGAAGCTGGCCTGACGCCCCGCCACCGGGGTTTGTTCGAAGAGGGCGTGACGGCAGCGGCCACACTTCGCGTTTGAGTCTGCTTTTTCGACAGGCAGGCGGTTGCGGGTAAAGCATTGGCTACAATAGGTGGTGACAAGTGACATAATTGCTTCCTTATTTCATGGCCCGGCAACATCTTTATTGCAATCAGAGCGCCGACTAACGGTAACATAGCACTCAGTGGTTTTTCACAGTTGGCCTCCGGCCGTGACCTGATGTCACCGGATGGCCGACCATGACATGAGAATCGAGACGGGATGAAGAGTGTTGCACGGGGCAATCGTGTTGTCTTTGGCCTTATCATCGTATCGCTGGTGGGCTTTTCTGCCTATTGCTGGCAGTTGCTCAGCCAGCAGCAGCGTGCCTTCGATTTGAGCGTGGCGGCTGAGATGGTGCTCAATCGGGTCAATACCGATACCGTCTATCTGCTGGGGCGCGAGAAGGCCAGCGATGGCAGCGTACAGCAACGTCTGAGCCTGCTTTCCAGTCACCTGGACAGGTTCGTCAGGCTGGTGCACGAGGATCCGGAGTCGGTGGACGACCCCGGCTCCCAGGCGTTGCAGCGGGACATCGACGGTTATCTGCTGGATCTCGCCAGGCTTTACACCATGGAGATGACCATCGAGTATCTGGCTCCCCGCTTCCAGGGCCAGCTCAAGGCGTTGCAAGGCACCCTGCCGGTCGGTGAGGCGCAGTACCGCGACCTTACCGAACTCATGCGCCTGCACCACTACCTCCGACGCAGCTGGGATCAGAACGAGCAGCGGCAACTGTTGCAACTCCAGCAGCACCTGCTTGACCGCTATGGCGAGCAGCCGAGGGTCACGGCCCTCGTCCGGCTGGGCCAGGAGTTCAATCAGCAGGTGATGGAGTACCATCGCCTGCGCAATCAGGTGGTGGAGATGAAGGGGCTGAGCTCACTGCCCGCCTGGAAGCAGAGCAAGCTGGAGCGGGCCTCCTCCCTCAAGAGCCGCTTCTACCTGATGGTGCTGGGGGGGGCGCTGCTCTGCTTCTCGCTGGTGGCCGCGACCCTGTGGCGTCGCAACCAGAAGCTGAGCGAGCTCTCTCGCCATGCCGCGCTGCTGGCCCAGGCCAAGAGCGACTTCCTGGCCAACATGAGCCACGAGATCCGCACCCCCATGAATGCCATCATCGGCTTCAGCGCCCTGGCACTGCAAACCAGTCTGGATCCCCAGCAGCGGGACTATCTCAACAAGATCAGATCCTCGTCGGACACCTTGCTGCTGCTCATCAACGACATTCTGGATCTCACCAAGGTGGAGTCCGGCAAGTTGACCTTGGAGGAGATCGACTTCGATCTCAGCGAGCAGCTCGACTCCCTCGCCGCCATGTTCGCGGATCTGGCGGAGCGCAAGCACATCGAGGTCATCATCAACAAGTCTCCCGCCGTGCCCGACTTTCTGCGCGGGGATCCGCTGCGCCTCGGTCAGGTACTGGTCAACCTGGTGAACAATGCCATCAAGTTCACCGAGCGGGGCGAGGTGGAGGTGGCCATCACCCTCACCAGCCAGCATCCCATGCGGGTCTGTTTCAGCGTGCGGGATACCGGCATCGGCATCGCCCCGGAGAAGCAGGCCCAGCTGTTCCAGCCCTTTACCCAGCTGGAGGCGGGCAATACCCGCAAATATGGCGGCTCCGGGCTTGGCCTCAACATCTCCCAGCGCCTGGTGGGGCTGATGGGCGGGGAGATCACCGTGCAGAGCAAACCCGGGGTGGGCTCCACCTTCCTGTTCGAGATCCCCATCTCCCAAGCGGTGTACGGGGTCTCGGGGCGCCGGGTCTTCTTCGATCACCAGCCCCTGATCCTGATGATGGATGACAATGAGCTGGTGCTGGAACTGGCCAAGGACATCCTGGGGCGGGCGGGGGCGTCCGTCATCACGGTCAACAGCCTCTCCCGCGCCCGTCAGGTGCTGCGTGAAGAGGGGCATCACATCCGCCTCGCCATCCTCGACTGGCGCATGGGTCAGGAGGATGGCCTGGACTTGGCCCTCGAGATGTACCAGCACAGCCAGTGGCGGCGCCTGCCTGTCCTGATGACCAGCGCCTGGTCCAGGGAGGGGCTGCACGGGCGGATGGAAAGCATGGGACTGACCCACTTCCTGGCCAAGCCCATGACCGAAAACGCCTTGCTGGCCAAGGTGGACGAACTGCTCAACGGCAGCTCCCATGACAGCAAGGTCCGCCAGGCGGAGGCACAGGGGGATCAGCAGCAGTTCCGGGAGCTGCTGCGTGGTACCCGGGTGCTGCTGGCCGAGGACAACCGGGTCAACCAGCAGCTCATTCTGGAGTACCTGCGCCGGGTGGAGGCCAAGGTCACCGTGGTGGACAACGGCCGCGAGGCGGTGGAGCAGGTGGCGGAGCAGCCGTTCGACGTCATCCTGATGGATCTGCAGATGCCGGTGCTGGACGGGCTGGATGCCACCCGCCAGATCCGCAAGATGGTGGACAAGCATGATGTGCCCATCATCGCCCTCACCGCCAGCGCCATGCCGGGGGACAGGGAGCGCTGCCTTGGCGTCGGCATGAACGGCTATGTCACCAAGCCGGTGAGCAAGCTCGATCTCTACAACAACCTGCTGCAATGGGTGAAGAGCAGCGGCGGGGAGCCCAAGGTGCCCATCGAGGTCAAGCCGCCGGCCCTCATGGGCGTGCTGGATCTGGAGGATGCCCTGCGCCGGCTGGAGCATGACAGGGAGGCGCTGCAGATCCTCTTCAAGCTGTTCCTCTCCGAGCACAAGGACGATCTGTGGGACATCCGCACCGCCCTGCGTCGCCAGCAGCCCGAAGTGGCGTGCCGCTTGCTGCATACCCTGAAGGGGGTCTCGGCCAACATCTCCGCTTCCCGCCTGCAACTGCTGGCCGGGGAACTGGAGTGGCGGCTGCGGCTGCAGGAGGAGCTGAGCGAGGGGGAGCTCAACCAGTTGCAGCAGGTCTTTACCCAGACCCGGGAGGAGGTCTCCCACTTCCTGCTCACCGGGGAGCAGCAGGAGTCGGTCGCTTTCCCGTTTTCGCCCCCCGACAAGCGGCTCTGAGGGAGGGCAAGATAGCAATCGTTCTCAAGTCACCCGCTTCAGGCTATGATGACCCACTCGTTCGCCCCCGCCAGGGGGCGATTGTATTGAGCTTCTCTTCATGATCACGCGGCAGCGCGCCGCGACCAAGGACTTCTCTGTGAGCGTATTTTTGCGGCTTGGCTGGTTTTTCAAGGATCAGTGGCGGCGTTATCTGGTGGCCATCTCCCTGCTGATGCTGGTGGCCCTGTTTACCGTGATCCCCCCCAAGGTGGTGGGCTGGGTGGTGGATGGCATCGCCAAGGGTGACCTGGACAGCGGCACCCTGACCGGCTATCTGGCGGGGCTTTTTGGCCTGGGACTGCTTATCTACCTGCTGCGCTACGTGTGGCGGGTCATGCTGTTCGGTGCCTCCTACCGGCTCGCCTACGTGCTGCGCAACCGGCTGTTCAGCCACTTCACCCGCATGAGCCCGGATTTCTACCAGCGCCACCGCACCGGTGATCTGATGGCCCACGCCACCAACGACATCCAGGCGGTGGAGATGACCGCAGGGGAAGGGGTACTGACCCTGGTGGACTCCTTCATCGTCGGCATCCTGGTGCTCTCCATCATGTGCAGCCAGTACTCCTGGCAGCTGACCCTGCTCTCCCTGCTGCCCCTGCCGGTGATGGCCTTCTTCATGAACCGCTTCGGGACCCAGATCTACAAGGAGTTCAAGGCGGCTCAGGGGGCCTTCTCCCGCCTCAACAACAAGACCCAGGAGGCCCTCTCCGGGGTGCGGGTGCTCAAATCCTACGCGGTCGAATCCCTAGAGGACGAGGGCTTTGCCGAGCTGACCCGTCAGGCGGGGGAGCGCAACATGGCGGTGGCCCGCATCGACGCCAAGTTCGACCCCGTGATTTACCTGTGCATCGGCTGCTCCTATTTTCTGGCTGTCGCAGGGGGCAGCGCCCTGGTGCTGCAAGACAAGCTGACTCTGGGGGAGCTCACCAGCTTCACCATGTACCTCGGCCAGCTCATCTGGCCCATGTTCGCCATCGCCTGGCTGTTCAACATCATCGAGCGGGGCAGCGCCGCCTACTCGCGCATCGAAAGCCTGCTGGGGGAGCACAGCGACATCGAGGAGCCGGCCCATCCCATGGCGCTGGCCTCGGCCTTTCCCCTGCGGGTGCTGGGGCTGGGCTACCGGCTGGAGCAGCGCACCCTGTTGCAGGGGGTGGATGTCACCCTGCAGGCTGGCGCCATGCTGGGGATAGTGGGACGCACCGGGGCAGGCAAGAGCTCCCTGCTCAAGCTGCTGATGCGCCTGGCCAACCCCACGGCCGGGGAGATCCGCATGGGGGAGGTGCCCATCTCGCAACTGTCGCTGGGTGAGCTGCGCAGCCAGTTTGCCTATGTGCCCCAGGAGCCGTTTCTGTTCTCCACCACCATCGCGGCCAACATCGCCCTGGGCCGCCCCGAGGCGAGCCGGGAGGAGATTGAACGGGTGGCGCGCATCGCCTGCGTTCACGACGACATCAGTCGCTTCCCCAAAGGGTATGAAACCGAGGTGGGAGAGAAGGGGGTGACCCTCTCCGGCGGTCAGAAGCAGCGTCTGGCCATCGCCCGCGCCCTGCTGCTGGATGCCCCTATCCTGGTGCTGGATGACGCCCTCTCGGCGGTGGATGCCCACACCGAGCAGCAGATCCTGCTGGCCCTCAAGGTCCACAAGCGCACCCTGGTGCTGGTGAGCCACCGCATGACGGCGGTGGAGCAGGCGGACGAGATCCTGGTGCTGGAACAGGGCGCGATCAGCGAGCGGGGCCGTCACGAGACCCTGATGGCCAGGAACGGCTGGTACGCGGACATGGTCCGCTACCAGCGCCTGGAGCAGGACGTGGAGGAGAGCCTGTGAACAGGATGACAAGGCCCCTGGTTTCCTTCACCCCCCGCCCGGCTCCCGCGAGCGGAGAGGGGAGCAAAGAGAGTCAATTCCCGTGGAACGTTGCGCTGGAGGCAAGTCTGTGAATCCAACCATCAAACGGCTGCTCGCCTACTGCGCCAGCTACCCCCGCTGGCTGGTGCAGGCGGGCATCTGCCTGCTGCTCGCCACCGGCGCCGAGGTGGCGGGTCCCTTGCTCATCAAGCTCTTCATCGATGACTACCTGGCGCCGCGCCGGCTGGAGTGGGGCATCATCGCCGCCCTTGCCGCCGGTTATCTGGGGTTGCAGGTGTTGTCGGCGGCCGGCTTCTACCTGCAATCCCTGCGCTTCAACCGCATCGCCCAGGCGGTGGTGCAGCGTCTGCGCGAGCAGGTGTTCGCCACCGCCATCCGCCTGCCTGCCCGCTATTTCGACAAGCACCGCTCGGGCTCCCTCATCTCCCGCATCACCAACGACACCGAGGCGATCA
The DNA here is from genome assembly GCF_027707725.1 of Aeromonas sp. QDB25. NCBI lineage: Bacteria > Pseudomonadati > Pseudomonadota > Gammaproteobacteria > Aeromonadales > Aeromonadaceae > Aeromonas > Aeromonas sp. QDB25. The sequence continues at coordinate 92,076 of NZ_JAPCIZ010000007.1, forward strand.
TGAACCTCTATGTCCAGGTGATAGGGCTCCTGGTGCAAAAAGTGGTGCTCCTGTGCGGCATCCTGCTCTCCATGGCGCTGCTGGACTTTCACCTGATGCTGGTGTGCGCCACCCTGCTGCCGGCGGTGGGGGCCGTGATGTGGCTCTACCAGAAACTGAGCGTGCCCGTGGTGCGGGCGACCCGATCCTTGCTCTCCGACATCAACAGCCGTCTCAACGAGTCGTTGCAGGGGATGCCGGTGATCCAGGCCATGGTGCAGGAGCGCCACTTCGCCATTGCTTTTGCGGGGGTGAACCAGCAGCACTGGCAGGCGCGGATCAAGAGCCTCAAGATCAACGGCATCCTGCTGCGCCCCCTCATCGATCTCTTCTACATGATGGTGCTCATCGGTCTGCTGGCCCTGTTTGCCCACGAGGGGCTGAGCACGGCGGGGGCCATTCAGGTGGGGGTGCTTTACGCCTTCATCAGCTATCTGGGGCGGATGATCGAGCCCCTCATCGAGATGACCAACCAGCTCAACCAGTTGCAGCAGGCCATGGTGGCGGGGGAGCGGGTATTCGCCCTGCTCGATGAAACCCGCGAGAGCACCGACGGGGAGGTGCGCCCCCTGGAGGGACGGGTACGCTTCGACGGGGTGGGCTTCTCCTACGACGGGGAGCAGCAGGTGCTGCAAGATGTGAGCTTTGCCACCCGGCCGGGCCAGATGCTGGCGCTGGTGGGCCACACCGGCAGCGGCAAGTCCACCATCATCAGCCTGCTGATGGGTTTCTACCCCCTGGATCGGGGGAGCATCCACTTCGATGATCACCCCATGAACGGCCTGGCTCTCTCGGCGGTGCGCCGCAGCATCGGCCTGGTGCAGCAGGATCCTTTCATCTTCGTCGGCACCCTGGCCGAGAACCTGCGCCTTGGGCGTGACGGCATCGAGGATGGGCGGCTCTGGCAGGCCCTGGAGGAGGTGCAGCTGGCCGATTTCGTGCGCCGCCTGCCCGATGGCCTGGCCACCCTGATGGAGGAGGGGGGCAAGAACCTCTCCGCTGGCCAGCGCCAGCTGCTCTCCTTTGCTCGCGCCCTGGTGGGGGATCCGCGCATCCTCATCCTGGACGAGGCGACCGCGAGCGTGGACTCCCAGACCGAGCTCGCCCTCTCCCAGGCGCTCTCGGCGGCACGCCGTGGCCGCACCACCATCGCCATCGCCCACCGTCTCTCCACCATTGTGGATGCCGATGAAATCCTGCTGCTCTCCCGCGGGTGGGTGAGCGAGCGCGGCACCCACGGCGAGCTGATGGCGCTGGGGGGGCATTATGCCCAGCTGTTCGAGATGCAGAGCCAGGGGGCCTGGCTTGAAGAGAAACGGGCCTGAGGCCCACCTAAAAAAACAGCCGGCATCTGCCGGCTGTTTTTTTTGACAGGCAGGGTTACACCGTGACCTTGCTGCGGCTGACCAGCTTGGGCTCCAGGGGCGGGAAGTCATCGTTGAAGAAGGTATCCGCTTCTTCAATTTGTGCCTTGCGCTGCTTCTGGATGAAGTTGTCGAAGTCGCGCTTGATCTCGGGGTCCTTGAGGGCCTCGTAGTCGAACACGTTGGCGGCATAGAGGTAGTTGAAGTAGATGTCGACGAACTCGGCGCTGGCACAGGCGGAGGTGAACTTGCTGTTCTGGCGGTCGAAGTTGACGCGGTACTGCTTGATCTTCGGCACATAGACCAGCTCGTTGCCCACCTTGAACACTTCCACTGTGACCCCCACCGTGATGGTCTTGTGAAGTCCTTGTTGTTCTCCACCCCGAAGCGGATGGCATCCCCCTGCTTTTGCAGGAACTTGTTGAAGCTGGCCAGCGCCGTGGTGCCCTGGCTCACCACCACGTCCATGATGAAGTTGATGAAGTCGGTGGCGATGCTGAGCCCCTTGATGTGGCGGCTGTAGCTCTGCTGATCGATCTTGCTCGGCCCCATCAGGGGGATCTTGGAGAGGGCCCTGGCCCAGAGATCCGCGTCCGTCTTGTACTGCTCGCCATAGGCTTCGGCGTAACGGTTGATGTAGGCGGTGACCACGGAGGTGATGGCGATGAGGTAGGCCTTCTGTTCCGCCAGCTTGGCCATGACTGCGGGATCGTCCAGCAGCTCGTTGGCCACGATGAACTCCACCAGGCCGTCCTTGTCGGCATAGGGATCACTGCCCACCGCCCGGACGGTGTCGGGCAGATTGACGTCGTTGAAGAAGGCCTCGGCCTCGGCGAACTGATCATGGTTGCTCAGGCGGTTGGCCGGTGCCTCGCGCACCAGCTGGCAGAGCACCAGCTACGGCCTCGTAGTCCGACTCGCGCCACAGGGGGGCCTGCAACTGGTTGCCGAAGGTCTTCTTGTAGGCGAGGTTGAAGTCAAACAGCACCGAACTGCAGCCGCAATCCATGGCGAAGTCGACGGTGTAGCTCAGCGGCCCGGTGGGCAGGGGCTTGCTCATCTTCCCCTTGGCGCTGAGGTTGGCATAGCACTTGAGGTACTCCCGGCCAAACAGCTCGTAGGCACGGTTGTTGTTGAAGTTGAGCTGGAAAGTACCGGCGCTCTCGCCCCCGTTGAACAACTGTTGCACGTGACTCATCTCTCTATCCTTATGGTGAGATTGGTAGACGGGTTGACCCGGTGCCGAGTGGCTACTTCCTGGCCAGCAACAGCCTAGGCTGTGTTCTTAAAGTGATGAAGATATAATCTCACATCTTCTCAACAGCTTAAGATCCATTCCGTGTCCCACCGTTATCAGCTGACTGATGCACAATGGGGGCTTATCGAGCCCCAGTTTCCTTCTCGAAGCCTGATCGGGCGCCCTACCCATGAACCGCGCCAAGTGCTCGATGGCATTCTCTGGATACTCCACACCGGAGCTCCTTGGCGAGACCTTCCAGAACGTTTCGGACCATGGAATTCGGTCTACAACACCTTCCGGCGTTGGCAGGATGCAGGCCGGATTGATGCCATTCTGGAAGCGCTGCAACTCAAGCTCAATGAAGAAGGGCTCATCGATTTCGACCTGTGGTGCCTGGACGGCTCCAATGTCAGGGTATCCAAAGATGCTGCCGGAGCGCGTAAAAAAACACTCCGGTGAATCAAGCACTTGGTCGCTCTCGTGGTGGTTTTGGCAGCAAAATTCACTTGGTCACTGATGGTAATGGTTTACCGCTGGGGTTCTGCCTTTCGCCGGAGCAATCAGCGGAAATCAGATATGCGACAAGTGCGTTGGCCATGGCAAGGATCCCGACTTCATCAGGCCGTTATCGCACGCGACCAACGCATCTTGCCGCAGATAAGGCCTATAGCAGCAGGGCTTTGCGGGCCGAACTCCGGCGCAGAGGGATAAAAGCAGTCATCCCGCAGCGCAGCGACCAGCAGCGGCACCATAAGGGACGACCTCTGGTATTAGACAAAGCTCGTTATCGCAGGCGAAATGTGGTCGAGCGGTGCTTCGGATGGCTGAAGAAGTTTCGCCGATTCTCAACGAGATATGAAAAGCTGGCGGGAAGTTTTGCTGCTTTTATCAAGCTGGCTTTCTGCCTTCGTTACTTACGAGAGCTATTGGTGGACAGAAAACCAGCATTTTGAGAACACAGCCTAGCGAGGGAGAGGGGGTTTGGTTACTGCGAATAATCCCAGTGGCGGGGGCGGGATCCTGGGCTAGCCCCCAGACGGGGAGTATTTCTCGTTGTGTTTCATTCGGATATGGCCGTCATGGTCCCGTCATCCGGGGCGGGACCTTGAAAAAAATCGGAAAAAGGGAAAAGAGAGGGGCGACCCGGGGTCAGGAAAGGCCGGTTTTATCATTTGCCAGGCAAATAGAACCTGGCCATTGCATGAATTTTGCAAATACCCTTTGGGGGGCCGCTCACAGGGATGGCACGGGAGGCTTGTCTATCGGGAAGCAGACTGGCAACATTTGTATCACATTTACTCATCGGATCAGTTTGCAATGGACCTGCAACGCCTCAAAGCCAACCTCGCCCTGCGTCTGTTCGCCTGGCGCTACATTCCCGTCATTGGTTTCTGTGCCCCCGTCATCGAGCAGATGGACGCCAGGGCGCTGCGCATCCGCATTCCGCTGGGCTGGCGCACCCGCAACCACCTGGGCAGCATGTATTTCGGGGCGCTCGCCACCGGTGCCGACCTGGTGGGGGGGCTCCTGGTCATGGAGAAGGGGCGGGCGCGGCGCAAGAAGGTGCATTTTGCCTTCAAGGATGTGCAAGGGGAGTTTTTGAAGCGCCCGGAGGGGGACGTGCAGTTTGATTGCGCGGCGGGGGAGCTTATCGACGCCATGATCGACGAGTCCCTGGCGAGCGGTCAGCGCATCAACCGCCCCATCCAGGTGGTGGCCACCTGCCCGTCGCGCAACGGCGACGAGGCCATGGCCCGCTTTGTGCTGACCCTCTCCATCAAGGCAAGCTGAAGGCCAGAGGGCGCTTGGCGCCCTTGTTCAAGCCGGTATCAAAGGATCTCGGGACTGCTCCCTTCCTTCACCACGGCCTTCATGCTTCATGCCGTTGAAGTTGACCGCCCGCTCGGCCACTGTGCTGGGTAGCGCTTGCGTGGCAGGGCGTCAGGATCAGAGGATCTCGGGGCTGACGCCTTCTTTCACGACTACCTTCATGCCGTTGAAGTTGACCACCTGCTCGGCGACTATCTTGCAGCGTTTGCGGGTCTCGACCTGACCGTCCACTTCCACCAGGCCCTCGGCGACCAGCGCCTTGGCGGCACCGCCACAATCGGCCCAACCCTGATGCTTGATCAGGTCACACAAGGCAACGAAGGGGTGACCTTCGAGCAGAAACGTCTCCATGGGAAATCCTCTAGCTGGATGAATGGCTGAAACAGCGGGGGCTCATTCTAGGCAGTTAGGCGGGGCAGGGAAAGGGCCCGGGCCGAATTGCCCCGAAAAAGGGGCGAGCACAGGCAATAAAACCAGCCCGACCGGGCTGGTTGTGTCTCTGGGGGCCACTGGCGCTCAAGGGAGTTTCACCACCGCTTCCCCCGTCACGGCGAGGGCGCCGCCCTGGGTGAAGATGCGGGTGGCCAGGGTGGCGATGGGCTTGTCGCTTCGAAGGGCAATCACCTCCACCTCCGCCGTCACCACGTCCCCCACGAACACTGGGAGCGTGAAGGAGAGGCTCTGGCCCAGATAGATGCTCCCCTTGCCTGGCAACTGCTGACCGAGCAGCCCGGAGAAGAGGCTCGCCAGCAGCATGCCGTGGACGATTGGGCGCTCGAACACCGTCGTGGCGGCGAAGTCCGGGTCCAGGTGCAGGGGGTTGAAGTCCTCCGACAGCGCGGCGAAGGCGGCCACCTCGGCCGGGCCGAAGCGCTTGGTCAGGCTGGCTTTCATGCCCACGGCAAGGGGTTGTGTACTCATGCGGGTTCCTCTTCTTGCTTCCTGACGCCAGCAAACACCGGATTGAGCCGTACCTTGACGTAGCTGCCGGGGGCCGCCTCCAGCCCCTCGACAGGCTGCCGGGCGGGGACGGGCTCTGCCTCGTCACGGTCTTTGATAAAGCGCATCATCTCGGGCCACCAGGAGCCGCTCTGGTGGGTCGCCCCCGCCAGCCACTGCGCCGGGCTGTCCGCCTCGGCCCCGTTTTGCCAGAAGCCGTATTTGTTGGCATCCGGCGGATTGATGATGCCGGCGATGTGCCCGGATTCGGCCAGAATGAAGCGCCGCTCGCCCCCGAACAGCGTCATGCCCTGCCAGGTTCCCTGCCAGAGGGCGATGTGATCGTCCACGGCGGACACCAGCAGCACCGGGGTCTTCACCTTGGCGAGATCGATGCGGGTGTGGCGGATCTTGAGCTCCCCCTTCACCAGCTGGTTTTCCAGGTAGAGTCGGCGCAGCAGGCTGTTGTGGGTCTTGCCCGCCACGTTGGTGCTATCGCTGTTCCAGTGCAGCAGATCGAACGCCACCGGGCTCTGGCCCTTGAGGTAGCTGTCGATGTAGTAGTTCCAGTAGAGGCTGTTCTCCCGCAGCAGACTGAAGGAGACCGCCAACTGGCGCCCGTCCATGATGCCCCTGGCCTCGTTCTGGGCTTCCAGCGCCGCGATGATGGGCTCGTGGATGAAGATGCCAAGCTCCCCGGGCTGGGAGAAGTCCAGCAGGGTGGTGAACAGGGTGGCGCTGCGTACCCGCTGCTTCTGGCGCCGCGCCGCCAGCCAGCCCATGGCGAGTGACAATGCAGTGCCACCGATGCAATAGCCGATGCCGTGCACCTCCCGCTCGCCGGTGGCCGCCTCCACGGCGTCCAGGGCGGCGATGACCCCGTCCACCACGTAGTCGTCGAGATCGACCTGCCCCTGTGCCACCCCCGGGTTGCGCCAGGAGATCATGAAGACCGTCTGCCCCTGGGCGACCAGCCAGGCCACCAGGGAGTTCTGGGGGCGCATGTCCATGATGTAGTACTTGTTGATGAAGGGGGGCACGACCAGCACCGGGGTCTTGCCCACCGTCGCCGTGGTCGGGCTGTACTGGATGAGCTCAAAGAGCTCGGTGCGCAGCACTACCCGGCCCGGGGTGGTCGCCAGATCCCGGCCGAGCTCGAAGGCGGACTCGTCGGTCAGGCGGATGTTGAGGTGATCGGCGCTGCGCTCCAGATCTTCGGCCAGGAGCGCAAGGCCGCGCACCAGATTCTGGCCGTCGGACTCCAGGGTGAGCTTGAGCAGCTCCGGGTTGGTGGCCAGGAAGTTGCTGGGAGCCATGGCGTTGACGTACTGGCGGGTGAAAAAGCGCAGTCGCTCCCGGCTCTTCTCGGGCACGCCCTCCAGGGTATCCACCGCCGCCAGCAGGTGTCTTGCGGTCAGCAGATAGGATTGCTTGAGGTAGTCATAAAGGGGTTGCTCGCTCCAGGCGTCGGCCTTGAAGCGGCGATCGCTGCGATCCGGGGTGATCACCGGCTCGCTCGGCTGGCCTGCACTCTTGAGCAGGGTGTGCTGCATCAGCTTGAGTTGATCCTGCCACCAGTTCATTTGGGACTGGATCAGCTGCCAGGGCTGCTGGCTGCCCTGCTCCAGCACCTTGTCCAGATCGTCCAGACTGGTCTGCAGCAGGGCCTGGGCGGTGCGCTCTGTCTGGGCTCTGGCCATGGCCAGCAGCTTGTCGTTGTAGTGGGCCAGGGCCTCGAACAGCGGGCCGTAAGATGATTGGCTCATGTGTTCTCCTTCACCCACACCCGGGGCGGGCACTTGCCCGTTCTGTCGAGTCGTGGGGAGATGTGGCTGCCCGCAAGACGGGCAGCCAGGGGTTATCAGGCCTTGCCCGTGCTCTTCTTGATGCCATCTGCGGTCAGGGCATCCAGCTCTTCCTTGAACTGCTGGCCGAGGGCGCTGAGCTTCTGGATGTCATCCAGCATCTGGCGGGAGAGCTGGCTGGCGCTCTCCAGCTGCACGGTGCCGAGGGCCGCCAGGCTCTGGGCATCCTGCACCTTGCCGACGGCCTGCAACTGGTTGAGCCCCAGTTCGGCGTAGGCATTGGCGGACGCCAGTTGCAACCGGGTCAGCTGTTCGATGTTGCTGGCCAGCAGCTGGTTGTAGCGGGTGAGGGGGGCGGCAAAGCCTTGCATCTGCTCGGTAAAGCTCTTGATCACGTCCATATTCATCATGGGTCTCCGGTTCGGCAGAACACTGTTTTTGCGGGTCAATCGACCCTTCTTGCGGGTACAGCACGTCATCCCTGTGTTACGTGTTGTTTGCTCTGTTCAAACACACGTTTGAGCATTCTGCAACCAATCCACCTTTGGTGTAAATGACATAAATGTTAGTTTCTGTTTGAATTTTCCAATCCGCCGAGAGAGCCATCCCCGGATTCAGACGAGAGGTGACGCAGGGAAAGGGTCGGGGTCTCGTCCCTCGGGGCCTGCGCTGGTACCCTTGAGCCACACCCTCTTCACAAGGAATCCCCGATGAAACCGTTCGCCCTGCTGCTCGGCTGTGGTGCCCTGACCCTCGCCGGTGTCGCCCAGGCCAGCACGCCGGTCCAGATCTCCCTGCCCGGTATCAACCTGCCCTCGTCCAATCAGGTGGAAGGGGCACGGGCTTCCTTCCTCTACGGCCGCACCGGCCAGGTGAAGGGGATCGATCTGCCGGTGTTCGCCCTCTCCGATGTGGATCAGTTCACCGGCCTGCAGCTTGGTGTGTTCTTTGGCGCGAGCCGGGTGCGCCACCAGTTTGGCGGGGTCGCCATCAACGCCGTCAACTGGCACGAAGGGCAGGATACCGGCCTCAATCTGGGCTTCGTCAACCTGACCAACAATGTGAAGGGGCTCAACTGGGGGGCGGTCAACATCGCCCAGGGCAATGCCCTGGCCAACGTCGGCTTCGTCAACTATGCCGAACGCACCACCTTCCAGCTGGGATTCGTCAATGCCACCAAGCACCTGGACGGCTTGCAGATTGGCCTGGCCAACTACGCCGAGAACGGCATCTTCCCCATTCTGCCCCTGATCAACTTCAAGAAATCCTTCTAGGGACCAACTTGCCCTTGCTTTAGGAGGGGCAGCCATTACCCTGTGCTCCATCAAGGCTGCACAGAGGTAACAGGGGCATGACAACGGAACACATGGACGCCATCGGCATCGGTTGGGACGTGAGGGGTTGGCAGGGCAATGCCCAGGCGGTGGCGGTGGTGGGTTGGCAGGCCCGGGAGTCGCGTCTGCACTGGCTCGGGATCTCCCCCCTGTTTCGGCTGAGCTCCCGGGTCGCGCCGGATCTGGATGCCCTGCTGCGCCCGGCCCTGCAAGACGAGGTGGCGCTGATGCAGGTGCTGGCCTGCCCGCGCCTTGCTCTCGGCATCGATGCGCCCCTGGCCTTTCCCCGCGCCCTCGCCGATCTGCTGGCGGGGCGGGGGAGCGGCTTTCCCGTGCCTCAGCGGGAGATTGACAACCCTTACGCCTACCGGGATTGCGAGCGCTGGCTCCATCAGCACTATGGCAAGAAGCCCCTCTCCGCCACCTTCGACAGGCTCGGCAATAATGCCACCCTGGCCCTCTCCATGCTGCCGCGTCTCGGGGATCTGCAACTGGTGCCAAAACAGGCGAGGGCTGCCGGGCGCGCGGTGCTGGAGGTCTATCCCGCCCTGGCCAAAATGGGGGGCAAAGCCTCTGCGGTGCGGCCCGAGCTGCAACCCCACCTGCCGGTGTCCCTCATCCCTGGAACGGATCCCTATGATGCCGCGCTCTGCGCCCTGATGGCCCTGCAATATGCGGCCGAAGGGGCCGTCACCTCGCTGCCTGCTCTGGTGGACCTGCCGGAGGAGATGGCACCGGACGAAGGCTGGGTCTACCACTTCGCCCGGGATTGAGACGCCCAAGCACCGCGCTCCCTCTGACGACTGCTGGCGACTCGCTGCAGTCACGGCACTGGTGACGTGACTTGCTGTCGCCACTGCGTATGGCTTGCCGTTGCAACGGTGTCAGGCAAGGGGAGGCCGCCTTTGTCCTGTGATCTTCCGACGTCTCCTTGACCCTTGCCCTTGTTGCCTTACTTTGCGACTGCCGACTGCCGACTGCCGACTGCCGACTGCCGACTGCCGACTGCCGACTGCCGACTGGCGCCTTTTCATCGGACCTCATCCTTGATCCCGACTGTTCATGGCTGGTTTAAAAATCACCTTGTATGCCATCAGACAAGAGACGTACAAGTACATTTATCACCCCGCAGCAGCGGGGAGATGGCTCCAGGGTTGTACAGAAACAGGGTAGCGGGGGTCAAATATGCGGCAGGTTAAGCCTGCAGAAGCATAAATAGGGAGTCAGGGCGTTAATTGCTGGAAGAGCCGTCTCTTCATCCGATATATTGCCTCTTTTCCTCAGGCTTCTTGTCCGGTGGTGTCGATGAAACGCATTCTCTCTATCCAGTCCCACGTGGTGTTTGGCTGTGCCGGCAACAGCGCCGCCGTGTTCCCCATGCGCCGTCTCGGCATGGAGGTGTGGCCCATCAATACGGTGCAGTTCTCCAACCACACCCAGTACGAGGCGGGTTGGCAGGGAATGGCAATGCCGGCGGGCCACATTGCCGCCTTGTGCCAGGGGCTTTGCAATATCGAGGTGCTGGCGCGCTGCGATGCGGTGCTAAGTGGCTATCTGGGCTCGGCGGAGCAGGGGGACGAGATCCTGGCGGTGGTGGCGGCGGTGAAACGAGCCAATCCGGCGGCCCTCTATTTCTGCGATCCCGTGATGGGGCATCCGGAGAAGGGGTGCATCGTCGCCCCGGGCGTCACCCGCTTTCTCACCGAGCAGGCCCTGCCGGTGGCGGACATCATGGCCCCCAATCTGCTGGAGCTGGAGACCCTGTGCGATGTCCATCTGACAACCCTGGCCCAGACCCGGGTCGCCGCACGCCAGTTGCTGGAGAAGGGGGTGAAGATGGTGCTGGTCAAGCACCTGGGTCGCGCCGCCAGCGTCCCCGGCCGCTTCGAGATGCTGCTTGCCACCCCCGAGGGAGACTATCTGATCGCCCGTCCCCTTTACGATTTCGCGCGCCAACCGGTGGGCGTGGGGGATCTCATCAGCGCCCTGATGCTGGCCAACCTGCAGGCGGGATATGATGGGGTGAGCGCCTTCGAGCGCACCAACGCCGCGGTGGATGCGGTGCTGAGACAGACCTGGGAGGCGAATGCCTACGAGCTGCAGCTCATCGCGGCCCAGAGCGCCTTTGCCGAGCCGCAGATTGCCCACAGGGCCGAGCGCCTGGCCTGACGCCATTGATCAGCCCGTGACGGGACGAGCTGATCAAGGTTCAGCTTGCGGCACTGATCGGTGTTGCATCCTGAAAATGTTCGACCCTGGGGAAGGGGTCGTAGAAGTGGTGCAGCAGGGCCTTCCACTCCTGGTACCGGGGGGAGCCCCTGAACCCCCGGGTGTGATCTTCCAGCCGCGCCCACTGCACCAGCAGCAGGTAGTGATGGGGATCGTCCAGGGCACGCTGCAACTGGTGGCCCAGGTAGCCGGGCATGGCGCTGATGATGTGCTGGGCTCGGGCGAAGGCCTGCTCGAAGTCAGTGGCCTTGCCGGGAATGATCTGCAGATGGGCGACTTCCAATATCATGATGGCTCCTTGCCGATGAGTCTGATTGAACCAAAAACCTATGTACGCCGAGCCTTGGAGGGGGCAAGACCGGCACGCTGTCCGGTCTTGCCAGGCCGTCTGCCTCAGAGCTGCTTGTAGAAGAACTGGGTGGCGGCGAGGGTGCCGTCCCCATTGCGGGCGAAGTCCGGGATCTGGCCGGCCTCCTGATAGCCGAGCTGGCGATAGAGGCTGGAGGCCACGTCGCCGACCCGGGTATCCAGCACCAGCAAGGTACGCCTGGCGTCCCGGGCCCCTTGCTCCATGGCGTTCATCAGGGCGCGGCCCACCCCCTTGCCACGGGCCTGGCTGTGGACCATCAGCTTTTCCACTTCGGCCCTGTGGCCCCCGTTGGCCTTTGTGCACAGGGAGAGCTGCAGGGCGCCCACCAGATGGTGCTGATCAAACGCCACCCAGAGCTTGCGCACTCCATCCGCCAGCTCCCCCTCGATGCCTTGCCAGTACGCCAGCCCCTGCTCTTCCTGCAGGGGAGGCAGAAAGCCCACCGAGGCACCGCTGGCCACGCAATCTTGCAGCAGGGCGATCAGCGCCGGTTTGATGCCTCTGGTGCTCTCGACCTCAAGGATCTCCATTGAATGTCCTCATCTTCTCTCTTGGCCCACGTGGGGGATTAACGTCTCGGGCGCGGACTCTCCTGCCGGTGCTATTATCATCCGGTCAGGTGCGCCGTCTCTTAATGGATCAGTCCCTGCGCTGCCAGCCACTGGAACAGCAGGCGGGAGACGGGGGAGACTTCGGCCAGGTGGCGGCTGTCCAGCCAGCGCAGCTCGGCGATCTCCGCCGAGGCGACGGGCGTGCCGTCGGCGTCCCCCGTGTAGCAACGCAGATTGACATTCACCCCTTGCGGCTTGCCGTCCGCCTGGGCGCTGAACTCGCAGGCGAACGCCAGGGTGTCGGGTTTCAGGATGACCGCGAGCTCTTCCTCGATTTCACGAACGAGGGCCGCCTCGTCGCTCTCGCCCGGCTCGCGCTTGCCCCCCGGAATGTAGTAGATGTCCTTGCCGTGGGAGCGGGCGCACAGCAGTTGTCCCTCCTTGAAGGTCAGCCAGGCGAGTTTGTCGATCATGGGCAGATTCCTCTTGTTGCCGCTTGTCAAAGGGGGGGGCTCGCTGCTCGCACAGGGTGCGATAGGAGCGGGTTTCCCGCATCTCGGGCGCCAGTCCCAGCCGGCTAGCCAGCGCCAGCAACTGCGCGCGGTAGGCGGGCAGGGCGGTCTCGTCGTCAGTCATGATGGCGAGCTCGGCAAAATCACCGACGCCTGCCAGGTGATCCACCGTGACGTGGAAGGCCCCCAGAAAATAGATGCTGCGCCGCTTGTCGATGGTCAGCACCGGCTGGTAGCCCAGGGTGCGCACCATGCTGGCCGCCTTGTCCGCATCGGTGATGTTGACCGCCTCGCAGCGATCGGGTCCGGGTCCTTTGACTATCCAGAGCCGGATGCCGCTGGGGGCCATGGTGCGGATGATCAGGCTCTTCTCTGCCCGGGCCAGGGCGCCATCTGCCGTGTCGAAGTAGCAGTCCTGCTCATGATTGTCCGCCACCATCACCTCGGGGCTGAGGGCCGTGAGGGTATGCACAAAGGCGGCGCTGTCCGTCAGGCGGTATTTGAACTCCACCTCGAAGCGCCCCTGAAAGTGGGTGGCCATGGCCTTGCGACGGCTCCCGAACGGCAAATGAATAGGGCAGCCTAGCAAAAGTGCCGGGCTCTCCCAAGCATCGGGATCACAGCTTCGCATCGACTGCCGACTTTATGACCAGATGGTGAGGGGAAATCCGCCCTGGTGCACAGCTTGTGGCCCGGTGGCTGGGCGCCGTACGGGGGCTGTGCTCTAATAAGCTCCCTCTTTGGCGGTATTTCCGCCCTGAACAACGACAACGAGGCGGCGGCCCCGGCCGCGCCAGTGGAGCCACAGATGCAGATCACCTCACAGCCCCCCTTTATCGGACTGGGCGTGGCGGGCAACTTCGCCGGTCACCTGGAGCAGGCAGGGGAGGCGGCGGACTTCGTCGCCGTCAAGGTTGACGACAAGGTCGCCCCCAAGGCGCTGTTCCCCTTCTATGTGCCGAACCATCCCGGCCAGCTCGGGGTCTTTCCCCTGAGCGGCGATGCCATCTTCCTGCCGGAGGCGGCGGTGAGCGGGGACGAGAAGGTGCAGATTGAACCCGAGGTGGCACTGTGGTGCGAGCTGGAGTACGCGGGGGAGCAGGTGGTGGCCATCCATCCCAAGGCGTTTGGCGCCTACAACGACTGCTCCATCCGTCGCCCCAATGCCAACAAGATCAGCGAGAAGAAGAACTGGGGTGAAGAGAGCAAGGGGCTGGCCGCGAACCTGCTGCCCCTGACCCACTTTGCCGCAGGATGCGAGCTCGATGACTACCGCATCGCCTGCTATCTGGAGCGGGACGGGGAGCTGCACCCCTACGGGATCGACAGCGCGGCGGTGGACTACAGCTACTTCCACGGTCAGTTGCTGGCGTGGGCCATCGACAAGTTCAACCATCAGCAGGACGAAGGCCCGGCCGAGCATATCCAGGGGCTGCTGGCCCAGGCGGGGCGCCCGGCCCATGCGCTCATCAGCATTGGCGCCACCCGCTACACCCCCTTTGGCGAGACACACTTCCTCGCTCCCGGTGACACCGCCTGCGTGGTGGTCTACCCCGCCAGTCGCTACAGCGAGAGCGACATTCGCGAAGCCATCGCGACCCGCCGCGTTGGCGCCGATGTCTCTGTCCTGCTCCAGGCGGTCAAGACCCGTTGATCGCGATGCCTTCCCAACCTGGGGAGGCATCTTCTTTCTCTATTATGCCTGCGCACACTCCATGCTGGCGTCATGCATGATCAGCCGAAAGAGGAGTGGCAGATCAGGTGGGTTGCCATGGTGGTGATCAGAGAGTGCAGGGAGCAGGATCTGGCGGCTTGCTCAGCCTTTACGCCGAGCTCAGACCACGGGATCCCGTGATGCCGCTTTCCATGGCGAGGGAGACGCTCGCGAGCCTGCTGGCCAGGCCCGAGGTGCGGATCATCGTGGCGAAGGTGGGCGGTGAGCTCGCCGCCACCTGCCAGCTCGGGGTGATCCCGACCCTGAGCAACGGCGGCAGGCCCTTTGGCATCATAGAGCACGTGGTAACGGCCTCTGCGTTCCGACGCCAGGGGCTGAGCCAGAAGGTGCTTGAACAGGCGCTCTCCCTGGCCTGGGGGCTGGATGGCTACAAGGTGATGCTGCTCTCGGGGGAAGGGCGCGATGAAGCCCATCGCCTCTATGAGAAGCTGGGCTTCAAGGCGGGCATCGAGAAGGGGTTTGTCATCAAGCAGGCAGAGGCCCAGGGCTGCACCTTGACGAGGTTCGGCCCCAAGGCTTAGCATCGGCGCTTTTGCCATAAATTGAGCCAACAATTCATGAAGATAGAACCAGCACAAACCGAGGATTACCCGGCCCTGATCGCTCTCTGGGAGGCCTCGGTACGCGCTACCCATCACTTCCTGCAAGAGGAAGACATCGCCACCCTCAAGCCTCTCATCCTCGAACACTATTTCGATGCCGTGCGCCTTTATTGCGCCAGGCAGGATGGCGTGATCGTCGGTTTTATCGGGGTGGCTGAGGGCAATATCGAGATGCTGTTCATCGCTCCCGAGGCGAGAGGGGGCGGGGTCGGCCGCCAGCTGGTGGACCACGCCATCCGTTGTCTGGGGGCGACTCGCGTGGACGTCAACGAACAGAATGCCCAGGCTGTCGGCTTCTACCAGCACCTGGGCTTCGAGGTGACGGGGCGCTCCCCCCTGGATGGCCAGGGCAAGCCCTATCCCCTGCTGCACATGGCCTTGGCCGCCGGTTAAGGGCGCCAGAGCATAAAAAAACCGCCCTCGGGCGGTTTTTTGTTGTTCAGGACGCAGTGCTCGCGCCGCCTCACTCCTCGTTGGAGTTGTCCTGATAGTCGCCCCGCTGGGCCTTGGGCAGGCGGCGCATGGGGGCGAAACCGATGTCCTCGCCCACCACTTCCCGCTTGCGGGACTTGTTTTGCGCAGGCTGGGCCGGCTTCTTGGCGCCATCCCCCTTGCCTTTCCCGGCGGCGGGTTTGCCCTTGGCGTTGGCATGGCCACGGGCGCGGGGCGGGTTTTGCACCGGCTTGCTGCCCGGCAGGGTCTGGCGGCTCGGCTTGCCGCTCGGCTCGTACCCTTCCAGGATCTCCACGGTCAGGGATTGGCCGATCAGCGCCTCGATCTCCTTGAGCTGACCCAGCTCGTCCTGGCTCACCAGGGAGATGGCCTCGCCGCCGCGCCCGGCACGGCCGGTGCGGCCGATGCGGTGGATGTAATCCTCCGCCATCTGGGGCAGCTCGAAGTTGATCACGTGGGGCAGCTGATCGATGTCCAGACCCCGTGCGGCGATATCGGTGGCAACCAGCACCCGCACCTTGCCTTCACGAAAATCCGCCAGCGCCCGGTTGCGGGCCCCCTGGCTCTTGTCACCGTGGATGGCGACCGTATCCAGGCCATCTTTCTGCATCTGCTGGGCGAGCCTGTCGGCAATCTGCTTGGTGCGCACGAACACCAGCACCCGCTGCCAGTTGCCACGGCCAATCATGTGGGAGAGCATCTCCCGGCGGCGTTCCCGATCGACCTGGATGATGCGCTGGCTTACCTGCTCGGCGGCGGTGTTGCTGGGATCCACCTCGATGAGGGTGGGATCCTTGAGCAGATCGTCCGCCAGCGCCTTGATGTCATTGGAGAAGGTGGCGGAGAAGAGCAGGGTCTGACGCTCCTCCGGCAGGGCCTTCATGATGCGGCGAATGTCGGTGATGAACCCCATGTCGAGCATTCTGTCCGCTTCATCCAGCACCAGCACCTCGAGGGCGCTCAGGGTCAGGGCGCCCTGGGTCAGCAGATCCAGCAGGCGGCCCGGGGTGGCGACCAGGATGTCGACCCCGAGCTTGATGGCGTCCAGGTTCGGCTTGATGCTGACGCCGCCATAGGCGATCAGGGTACGAAACGGCAGGTGGTGGGCATATTTGATGATGCTCTCGCCCACCTGGGCGGCCAGCTCCCGGGTCGGGGTCAGCACCAGGGCTCGCACCTGGCGACGACCGCCACGGCCGTGGTTGGCCAGCAGTCGATGAAGCATGGGCAGGGTGAAACCGGCCGTCTTGCCCGTGCCTGTCTGGGCGCCGCCCAGCACGTCCTGCCCGGCCAGGATGGCGGGAATGGCTTGCTGCTGGATGGGGGTGGGTTGTTCGTAACCCAGCTCCTTGACGGCCCGCAGGATGTGCGGTGACAGACCCAGTTCATTGAATGACATGTTCGAGGGACACTCCGAGCCTTGGGCTCAACGGGTGACGGCAGCCTTGGTCCGTCACGACATGGAAAATAGGGTGGGCCGCCATCGAGGCTGGGCCTGAGCCCGGCAAAGCGACCGCACAAGAGACAGTGGGCGCGTAATATAGCAGATGCGAGGCGCACGCGCAGCAGCCGTGTCGCGAGCAGGGTTGCCACGGCCATCCCGGCAGGGAAAGGCCAGGGGGCGCTAAGAGGGGCCCCCCTGGCCTCGGCGCACGCCCGTCAGAGCAGTCCCTCGATGGCCTGCACCAGATCCTCCGGCCTGGTCTGGGGGGCGAAGCGGTCCATCACCCGGCCTTCACGGTCAATCAGGAACTTGGTGAAGTTCCACTTGATGGCCTCGCTGCCAAGGAGTCCGGGCTTTTGCTCCTTGAGCCAGCGATAGAGGGGGTGGGCCCCGGCGCCGTTGACCTCGCACTTGGCCATCAGGGGGAAGCTGACAGGGTAGTCGAGCGAGCAGAAGCGGGCGATCTCCTCGGCATCGCCCGGCTCCTGATGGCCGAACTGATCGCAGGGAAAGCCCAGGATCTCGAAGCCTTGGGGGCCGAACTGGCGATAGAGGGCCTCAAGCCCGGTGTATTGGGGGGTAAAACCGCAGCGGCTTGCCACGTTGACCACTAGCACGACACGGCCCTGCAGATCGGCGGTGGACCAGGCCGTGCCATCGAGTCGTTGCAGGGGGATGAGGGGCAGGGGCATGGTTTCTCCTGATGCAAGAGGGGCGACAAGGCGCCCGGGGACAATCCTTGCACGTTAACGGGCCGAGGGCCGGGGAGCAAGGGGGAGGGCGTCTGTTCCCCCCAGACTCCTATTGATGGCGGGACTTCTCAAGAGAAGCAATCCGGTTTGTGCCGATGGTCCGAAGTCGCTACAAAGCGCACTCTCTCCCCTCGCTGCGAGCCTATCTTGGATTATCAAGCCGTCATGGATGCCATCTACACCCGGGGTTGGGTGATAGTGGATGAATTTTTAACCGCCGCCGAGGTGGATGCCCTCAAGGCCTGCCTGCCGGACGAGTGGCGACCGGCGGGGATCGGGCGCGAGACCCTGCATCAGGACAACCGCGATATCCGTCGGGATCAGATCCACTGGCTCGACGCCTCCCTCGGCGCGCCGGTGGCCGACTATCTGGCCCGGATGGAGTCCCTGCGTCTGGCCGCCAATCGCAGCCTGATGCTGGGGCTGTTCGACTACGAGGCCCACTTTGCCCGCTACCGTCAGGGGGACTTCTACGTCACCCATCGCGACGCCTTCGCCGGGCGATCCAACCGCCGGCTCACCTCGGTGTTCTACCTGAACAACGACTGGCAGCCAGAGGCGGGGGGAATATTGCGGGTCTATGACGACAGCGAGCAGTTTCTGATGGATGTCTCCCCCCGGGGCGGGCGGCTGGTGCTCTTCCTGTCTGAAGAGTTTCCCCACGAGGTGCTGCCCGCAAGCCGGGAGCGCTACAGCATTGCCGGCTGGTTTCGGGTCAACGGCAATGGCGCCGGGCGGGTCGATCCCCCCCGCTGAGCGCATTTCATCCTGTTTCTGACACAGGAAGAGACTTTTATCTGTCCGGGCAGGGGGAGGTGCGCCCCATCGGCTGACAAGGCTTCCCCTCCCTTGCTACACTGCCCGCACTTATGTTCGTTTCTGGCTTCGTCCGGTTTTCATGCGGTTGGGTTTGACATGGTGATGACGAAGCCGCTTCTCCCAAGGGATCACATCTAATGAAGAACATGCATGTCTTGCTGCTGTGCGGCGGTGGCGGCTCCGAGCACGAAGTCTCGCTGCGCAGCGCCAATTTCCTCGAAAAACAGCTCGGGCTCCTGCCCGGTATCGAAGTGACCCGGGTCGAGATGTTTGCCGACCGCTGGCTCTCCGCCGACGGTCGCGAGTGCAAGCTGGGGCTGGACAAGCTGCTCTCGTTCGACAGCGTGGCCCGTCCGGTGGACTACGTGGTGCCCTGCATCCACGGCTATCCCGGTGAGACCGGCGATCTGCAATCCTTCCTCGAGCTGGCCGGCCTGCCTTATCTGGGTTGTGACGCCGAGGCGAGCAAGGTGTGCTTCAACAAGATCACCACCAAGCTGTGGCTCACCGCCATCGGCATCCCCAATACCCCCTACCTGTTCCTGACCGAGCAAGGCGAGGCGAGCCTGATCGAGGCGAAAGCGGCGCTGGCCAAGTGGGGCAAGGTCTTCATCAAGGCGGCCTCCCAGGGCTCTTCCGTGGGTTGCTACTCCGCCAGCAACGAGGCAGACCTGGTGAAGGGTATTGCCGATGCCTTCGGTTACTCCGAGCAGGTATTGATCGAAAAAGCGGTCAAGCCCCGCGAGCTGGAAGTGGCGGTCTACCAGTATGGTGACGAGCTGGTGGCCACCTATCCGGGGGAGATCTGCGTACCCCAGGACAAGTTCTACACCTATGAAGAGAAGTACAGCAGTGCCAGTCACACCGAGACCGCGCTCAAGGCCGAGGGACTGACTCAGGCGCAGGCTGACGCCATTCACGAGTACGCGCTCAAGGCGTTCCGTCAGCTCAAGCTGACCCACCTGTCGCGCATCGACTTCTTCCTGACCGAAGAGGGGGAGATTTTGCTCAACGAGATCAACACCTTCCCGGGCATGACCTCCATCTCCATGTTCCCGAAACTGCTGGAGCACCACGGCCACAGCTTCGCGCACTATCTGGAGCAGATCCTGCGAAAGGCGGTCTGATGTCGCCAGACCCGGTTGCAACGGATGGTGAGTAGGGGCCTCAGGGCCCCTTTTTTCAGGTTCATCGCGGCTTTCCGGGGAAGGCCGCCTTGATTTTCAGAAAAAAGTATTCTGAGTCCCTAAATCCATATGCCATGCGCTTTATCACTTTGATCTTGTTGTTCACCC